>NC_014391.1:6437500-6680000 GCF_000145235.1 Micromonospora aurantiaca ATCC 27029
GGTGGTCACCGCCGGGGACGACGTCTCGCTGCTGCCGCAGGACGTGCTGCCGGACGCCGCCGTGCGCGGCCTGATCGAGGCCGCGCGGCGCAGTCTGGCCAGTTCCGTCGGGTACGCCTGGACGAGCACGCTGCTCACAGTCGTGTCGGCCGAACCGGCGGTCGGCGCGCTCGTCACCATGGACACGGTGGTGGGCTGGGAGCACGGCGCCGCCACCCGCGGCTCCGGCCCGGCGTCCTCGGCCTCCCCCGCGCGGTTCTCCGCCCCCGCCACGCCGCCCGGGACGGAGCCCGACGGGGACCTGCTCGGTCCGGAGGACGCGCCCGACGTGGACGAACTGCCCGGCCTGCGCGCCCAGGCCGAGGAGCTGACCGAACTGCTGGATCTGGGCTTCCACCACCGTGAGGTGCTGGGCCGGCTCGGCACCACGGTATCGCTCGGTGTGCTGGTGGAGGGCCCGGCGGGCTCGGGCAAGTCCGCGCTGGTGCGTGCCGTCGCCGCCAAGGTCGGCGCGGGCGTACGGCCGCTCTGGGCGCCCGAGCTGGCCGCGCTCAGCAATGACGCGGCGGCCCGCCGGCTGCGCGAGGCCGCCTCGGCGGTACGCGCCGGTGGTCCCGCCGTGCTGCTGGTCACCGACGTGGAGTCGATCGCCCCGGCCGACGAGCCGGGCCCCCTGGCCACGGTGTTCCGCCAGGTGGTGGCCGAGACGCTGCGGGCCGGTGCCGCTGTGGTGTGCACCAGCGGACGCCCCGAGGCGGTGGATCCGGCGCTGCGCGGCCCGGACCTGCTCGCGCTGCGGATCACCGTGCCGCTGCCCGACGCGGCGCTGCGCCGGGAGCAGTTGACGGTGCTGACCCGTGAGGTGCCGCTCGCAGGTGACGTCCGGCTGGACGAGGTGGCCGCCCGTACCCCCGGGTTCGTCGCGGCGGACCTGGCGGCGCTGGTACGCGAGGCAGGGGTACGCGCGGCGCTGCGCCAGAAGACGGCGGAGACGCCGACGGTGGCGATGGCCGACTTCACCGCCGCGCTGGAGGTGGTCCGGCCGACCACGATGTCCGCGTCCACGCTGGAGCTGGCGTCGGTGACGCTGGACGACGTGGGCGGGCTGCACGAGGTCAAGCAGACGCTCACCGAGTCGGTGCTGTGGCCGCTCACCTATCCGGACACGTTCGCCCGGCTGGGAGTGACGCCGCCGCGCGGGGTGCTGCTCTACGGTCCGCCCGGCTGCGGCAAGACCTACCTGGTGACCGCGCTGGCCGGGTCCGGGCGGGCGAACGTGCTGTCGGTGAAGGGCGCGGAGCTGCTCTCGAAGTGGGTGGGTGAGAGCGAGCGGGCGGTCCGGGAGCTGTTCCGCCGCGCCCGCCAGGCCGCACCCACGCTCGTCTTCCTCGACGAGGTGGACGCGCTGGCCCCGGTACGCGGGCAGGCCACCGACGGCGGTACGACCGACCGGGTGGTGGCGGCGCTGCTGACCGAACTGGACGGGGTGGAGGCACTGCGCAACGTGGTGGTGGTCGGCGCGACCAACCGCCCCGAACTGGTCGACCCGGCGCTGCTGCGTCCCGGCCGGCTGGAACGGCTGGTCTACGTGCCGCCGCCGGACGGCCCGGCGCGTACGGAGATCCTCCGCGCCTCGGCCCGGGACGTCCCGCTCGCGCCGGACGTGGACCTCGACGCGCTCGGCGGGGAGCTGGACGGCTTCTCCGCCGCCGACTGCGCCGCGCTGATCCGGGAGGCGGCGCTGGCAGCCATGCGGGAGTCGCTGAGCGCGAGCACCGTGACCGCCGCGCACGTCGAGGCGGCCCGGAACCGGGTCCGCCCCTCCCTGGACCCGATGCAGCTCGCGCACCTGGAGTCGTACGCCACGGGCCGGTCCTGACGAACCGGCCCGCCTCCGGTCAGCGCTCGTCGCGGCGGCGGGCGGCCGGGCGGCGAGGCCTCTCCGGGACACGGCGGCGGCGCTCGGGTTCGCGCTGCCCGCGTGCCGTCCGGCTGCGGGCACGCTCCGGCTCGGTCAGGACCGGCTCGTCGGCGTACTCGTCGTCGTCGAAGTCGTTGCCCTCGTCGTAGGCGGCGTACTCGTCGTCGGCTGGCCCGGCGTCTCCCCGCTCCTCCCGGAGCGCGGTTCCGTGGTCCTTGACGACCTGGGAGTCCTCGATCTCGCCGCGCCAGCCCTCGACCGCGTCCGGGTCGAGCACGGTCCGGGTCATCACGTGCCGGACGAAGTGCTTCAGCTCCAGCCGGACCCGCCGGCCCTGCGCCCGCCACAGGTTGCCGGTGTGCTCGAAGAAGCCCTGCGGGTGGTACTCCAGCACGACCAGGATCCGGGTCAGCTCCGGGGCGACCTCGTGGAAGCTGACGGTGCCGTCGACCGAGCCCTTCTCGCCCTTCGACCGCCAGTGGACGAGCCGGTCCGGGATCTGCCGGACGATCGTCGACTCCCAGCTCCGGTGCGACCAGAGCACCTGCGCCTTCCAGGTCATCTTCTCGTCGGCGTCGCAGTCGGCCTGCTCGACCTTCTTCATGAAGCTCGGGAAGTCGCCGAACGTCGTCCACTGGTTGTAGGCGACCCGGACCGGCACGCCGACCTCGACGGTCTCGACGATGTTGGTGACCTTGAGCTTCTGGCCGCCGTCCCGGCCACCCTTGCGACCGAACGCCGCCATCAGCTTCTCCTTACCGCCGGCCAGGCCGGCATGGAACATCGCCCTCACCGGGGAGGCACCCTCGGCGAGCCGTTGCGCGCCGGTGGCGGCGGCGACCAGGCCAGGATCGCCGCCCTGCTTCGCGTACTCGCTCAGCCGCCCGGTGGCGTCGGTGACCCGTTCGGTGACCACCTGCACGGCCCGCTCACCGAGCGCGGAGGCGAGGTTGCGCAGCTCGCCGCCGATCTGGTCGCGGGCCCGGTCGGCCAGGCTGCCCGTCGCCACGGCTCACCGCCCCCGATCGGCTCGGGCCGGCACCGGCGCGCCGGGCTGGTCGTCCAGTTCCTGCTCCTCGTCCGGCGCGGAACGCTCGGCGCCCGGCCCGGAACGGTCCTCGTCCGACGCGGAACGCCCGGCGTCCGGCCGGCCCGTACCCGCCTTGCGGCGCAACGCACCGGCGCCCTCACGCAGTCGTCCGCCGATGGCGTCGATGCCGTTGCCGGCGGCGGCGGTCGCGGCCGCGCGGCCCGCGGCCACCAGCGGCGGTGCCAGCCCGCCGAGGTTGCGCAGCTGCGGGTTCGCGGCCATCAGGTCCGCGCCGAGCTGCTTCAGGCCGCCCGGGCGCCGACTGGCCCGCCCGGCGGCGACCGCCGCGGCGAGCGTCAGCGCGGTACGCATCTTCTTCCGGCGACCCAGCAGGTAGCCGAGACCGACGGCGAACGCCACCCGTGTTCCGCTCTTCATCCGCTCTCCTCCGCGCTCCCCGGGAAAGTCAGGGCCCGGAGACGCGGGCAGTACCCGTCACCCCCTCGGCAAAACACTTCCGTGCAAGCACGAAACCACCCACCGAGGCGACTCTGAGCAGGAGAAACGTGATCGGGGAAGGAAGCGGGGTCAGCGGATCGGCAGGGCCGAATCCAGGGACATCCGGGCGTGCAGCACTCCATCTTCCTCACGCAGTTCCGCGCCGCACTTACGCAGCACCGAGATCGCCCCCGCGTTGTCCGGCGTGGTGTTCGCGACCACCGTGTGCATCCCGGCCCCGGCGGCGACGTGCAGCAACTGCCGCAGCGCCGCGGCGCCCAGGCCCCGGCCCCGCGCGGACCGGCCGAGCCACATGCCGGTCTCCACTGTTCCCGGCTCGTCCCGGCGGGTCATCCGCACCATGCCGACGACCTCACCGCCGGAGACGATCGCGTACATGGCGGTGCCGGTCGGGCCGTTCAGCCCGCCGAGGCTGGCGCGGTGAAACTCGCGGAACGCGTCGCGGCGGGCCAGCGACCAGCCCGCGGGGGCGTCCACCGGAGGCATGACGTCCTCCGGTTCCGCCTCGGCCGCCGCTACGGAGAGCAACGGTTCCAGGTTCCGTTCGTCCACCGGCTCCAGCCGTACAGCACCCGTCACGTCGCGCAGTCTGCCGCGCGTGGTCCGGGTCGTCCACCCCTTTGGGGAGGGATTGCCGCTATGGCCGACCGCCTCGTCCGGTCGTACCCCCGGGGTGTTCCCGCCTCACGCTGCGTTGTCATCCGACCGGTCGTTCCGACGTGAGCGTGCTCACGCCGAAGGGCCGAACTCGCAGAGCACAGCCGAGGCGTCGTCGGTGCGCTTGTGCCGCCGCAGCCGGTCCGGGTGGTCCCGCTCGGCAGCGCGGACCCGGTCGATCAGCCCTTCCGGACCCTCCACGGTCAGCACCTCCAGCAACCCGGCCCAGTCGAACAGGCCGAACTGGTCGACAGCGCAGGAGGCGCCGTCACTGAGCAGCGCGGCCCGCCGCAGCGCACCCGGACCGCGCAGCGGAAGCGTCCCGGTGAGCGCGTGGTACGCCGCGTCCGGGTCGCTCGCCGCCGCCCAGTAGCCGTGGGTGCGGTTCATCCGGGTCCGCTGCACGGTCGTCGCGTGCCGGAACCGGGTCACCGGGTCGGTCTCGCCGTCCGGCAGTGCGGCGACGCTGCGGCGCAGGTCCGCCACCGCGTCGGCCAGCCGGTCGTCGGTGACCACCTCGATCCCCTGGTCGGTGTCGAGCACCAGTGGGCTGTCGCAGAGCACCAGGTAGTCGACCCGGTCGCCGCTGTGCCGGAGCAGGCAGACGGTGGAGGACGGGGTGCCGGGATGGTCGAGGTCACACGTTCCGCCGTGATCGGCCCGCACCGCGAGGATCGCCGCCGCGAGGCTGCTCATCAGCGTGGCGGCGGGGCGGGCCGCGATCGCCAGGCCGATCCGGGCGGCCAGGTGCCGGACGTACCAGGCGGGACCGTGCACGCAGCCGGTGTCGAAACCCTCGGGCACCGTCGCGCCGTCGAGGACGCCGACGAGCGGGCCGAACCGGAAGACCGCGTCCTCGTTCTCCGGTCGGCCGGGCGCCGGGTCGGAGGCGGAACGCACCCGCATCACCGGCGCCTCCGCGACCGGGCGGGCCGGCCTGCTGCCGATCGCGTACCGGCGGTCTGGTGCCCCCATCGTCGGCCTCCGTTCGTCGTCGCGGGCCGCCTACCCGGACCGCGGCCGGTCATCCGCCGGCCGACCCGATCGAGGTAACCGTGCGTCATCTTCTCCGGACTTTCGGTAGCGTCGGACGCGACCGGGTCGGTCCCGGCGACAGGGGGTTCGAGATGTTGGAGCGGTTGCACGAGGGCGGCATCCGGGCGGAGCACGCCTACCTCGCCGGGTTCGTCAGCATCGGCCTCTCGGTGACCAGCTGGTTCCTCTCCAAGCACATGGAGCGCGCCGGGGTGGCGCGGGCGGACCGCTGGGGCATCTTCATCGGCGAGTGGGCCCCGACGTTCTTCGCCATCGGCAACGGGTTGCGCACGTACGAGAAGTGACGCCGGTCAGCGGCGCCGGTTACGGGCACGCGACGAGCGCAGCCGACGCAGCCGGCCGATCAGCACGGGCTCGGCGGCGAGCGCGGCCGGCTGGTCGAGCAGGGCGTTGAGCAGCTGGTAGTAGCGGGTCGCGGAGAGCCCGAACGTGTCCCGGATGGCTTGTTCCTTGGCGCCGGCGTGCTTCCACCACTGCGCCTCGAACGCGAGGATCCGCTGCTCCCGCTCGGTCAGGCCGGCCGGCGTCGTTCCTACAGCGGCCGCATCTGCCGCGTCTGGACCGGCCTGCTCGACCGGCGCGGCGGACTCGACGGGCGGCGAGGCGGGCCCGGCCGTGGCGGGCTCGGCGGGCCGGGCGGACTCCGACGGCGCGGTGGACTCGACGGGCGGAGCGGTGCGCGGTGGCGGAACCGTCCCGCCCGCGTGGCGCGTACCCGCTGCCGGGCCGGACCGGTCGACGGCGGCCCGCTGCGAGGCGTCGGCGGACATGGCGCTCCTCTCCGACGGCGGGTGACCGGCACGCGGAGCGCGCCGGCCGGGGGAGCCCCAGCGTAACCAGGGCCGCCCCCGGCCGCATCGGACGCGGGGTCCGCGCCGCCGGCACCGGCCGGCGGCGCGGACCAGGTCAGGCGATGTCCCGCCGGCGCATCGTCCAGAACGCGGCCGCCAACGCGCCCACCAGCGCCACGCCGAACACCACAGCCGACTGCTGCCAGGTGACCACGTACGTCGCAGGCTCGCAGGCGCCCTGGGAGAACTGGCAGGTGTCGTAGTCGAACAGTTCCGCCTGCTTCAGAAACCACGACTGGGCGTACGTGGACAGCACGTACCGGTCACCGAACTGGACGCCGAGCACGGCGACCGCGATCCGGATGCCGATCTCGCTCACCGCGAAGATGCCCACCGCCGCGCCGAGCGCCATCGCCGTGTGCCGGCCGAGCGAGGCCAGCGCGAACCCGACCGCCGCCACGAGCAGCGTCATCCCCAGCGCCCGCAGACCGTCCAGCCCGATCGACTGCCACACTCCGGCGGTCATCTTCGCGGTGCTGCCGCGCAGGCTGGCGATCAGCCAGAACGCCGCCGTCCAGAGCGCACCGAGCACCACGGTCAGGCCGAACACGGTGGTGAGCAGGGCGGCCAGCTTCGTGCCCAGCACGGTCAGTCGTTTCGGCCGCCAGAGCAACAGGTTCATCATTCCGCCGGTGTTCCACTCGGCGCCCACGAAGGAGGCGCCGACGATGAAGCCAAACAGCGCCACGGAGGCGGCGAACACGGCGATGAACAGGGGGAACTCGGCCCGGAAGTCGAACTGGTACGGCAGGTACCACTTCGCCTCGAACATGTCGGGCTGCGGCTGGTAGTCCTTGCCGCAGTTCGGGCCGTACCGTTCCTCGGTCTTCTCGCCGCGCGCCTGGGCCGCCTCGCACTCCGCGATGGTGCGCTTCCATTCCGTCATCGCGGACTGGTAGTCGTTGTTCGCCTTGGCCTCGGCCTCGGCCACCACGACGGGCGAGAGCTTCTCGCTGGAGAAGCTGAACGCGGTCGCGACGGTGGCCAGGCCGAGCACCAGCAGCACGAGCATCAGCCGGGTCACCCGGCGCTTGCCGAGCCGGCGCAGCTCGGTGACGAACAGGCTCATGCGCCCCAACCTCCTGCGGTGCCGGTCTGGTCGACCTTGGCGGACTGATCGACCTGACGGTGCTGGCCGGGGACCGGCGCGGTGGCGGTCAGTTCGAGGAAGACGCTCTCCAGGTCGACAGCGACCGGGGTGAGCTCGCTGACGTACAGGCCCTGCTCGGCGAGGAGCCGGCTGACGGTGGCCGGCTTGTCCACGCCGGACAGCATCAGGTGGTCCGGCTCGGCGGCCACGTGGACCCCGGCGCGGGTGAGCGCGTCGGCGGCCTGGGGCAGGTCGCTGACCGCCTCCAGGCGTACCCGCACGGAGCCCTGGGAGTGGGCCGCGAGCACCTGCTCGACCGGCCCGAAGGCGACCCGGCGGCCGAGCGAGATGATGGTGACCGAGTCGCAGATGAGCTGGATCTCGCCCAGGATGTGGCTGGAGAGCACCACAGTCATCCCGGCCTCGGACAGCTCACGCATCAGCCCGCGCATCTCCCGGATGCCGCCCGGGTCGAGGCCGTTCGCGGGCTCGTCGAGGATCAGCAGCTTGGGGTTCTTGAGCAGCGCGGAGGCGACCGCGAGGCGCTGCTTCATGCCGAGCGAGTAGGTCTTCACCCGCTCGCCGGCCCGGTCGCGCAGCCCGACCAGCTCCAGCACCTCGTCCACGCGCTGCTTGGGCAGCTCACCGGCCTGCGCGAGCAGGCCCAGCGTGTCGCGGGCGGAGAAGTGCGGGAAGAACTGCGGACTCTCCACGATGGCGCCGACCTGCCCGGCGACCGCCGGCAGCGCGTGCGGCAGTTCCTGGCCGAGAATGGCCATCCGGCCGCCGTTGGGCCGGATCAGGCCCAGCAGCGTACGCAGCGTGGTGGTCTTGCCCGAGCCGTTCGGGCCGAGGAAGCCGTGCACCTGGCCGGCCTCGACTCGCATGTCGAAGCCGTCGAGCGCGTGGCGGACCCCGCGTTTCCGGCTCCGGTACGTCTTGCGGAGACCTTCGATCTCCAGGACAGCCGACACAGCTGACCTCCCCCGATAAGTAGGCGTCAGCGACACCATACGCGGTATGCAACGGAAGGCAATACCCGGTATGCAGTGTCGGCGTGTTAAAAAGGGGCCCCTCCTCTACCGCAGGCGTTAAGAAGGGGCCCTTCCTTGCACGTCAGGCGCAGACGACGTGGACGCCCGCCTCACGGAACGCCGCCACCACGTCCGGCGACGCGCCGGAGTCGGTCACCAGCGTCTCGACCCGGTCCACCGGGCAGATCCGGGCGAACGCGTGCCCGCCGAGCTTCGACGAGTCAGCTATCACGACGACCCGCTTGGCCCGGGCCACCATGAGGCTGTTCATGGCCGCCTCGCCCTCGTGGTGCGCGGCGGCGCCGAGCTGCGGGTCGATCGCGTCCACGCCGAGCAGCGCCACGTCCAGCGTGACCTCGCGCAGCAGCGCCCCGCCGAGCGGGCCGACCAGCTCGAACGACTTCGGCCGGACCACGCCGCCGGCCACCACCACCTTCATCCGCGAGCGCACCAGCAGCTCGTTGGCGATGTTCAGCGCGTTCGTCACCACTGTGAGCTGGGCACCCTCGGCGCTGGTGTTGAGGTCGGGGCGGACGGCGAGCGCCCGCGCCACCTCGGTGCTCGTGGTGCCGCCGTTGAGACCGACGACGGTGCCCGGCGACACGAGCGCGGCGGCGGCGGTGCCGATCCGCTGCTTCTCGGCCGAGTGCTTCGCGGTCTTGTAGCGCAGCGGCAGGTCGTAGGAGACGCCGTTGGCGACCGCGCCACCCCGGGTACGGGTGATCATCTGCTGCTGGGCGAGCTGGTCGAAGTCGCGCCGGATGGTGGCCTGGGAGACGTCGAGCCGCCCGGCCGCCTCCTCGACGCTGACCCGGCCGCTGTCGGTCAGCATCTCCAGCAGCGCGTTCCAGCGCGCGTAGCGGTCCACCGCGGGGCCCTCCCCAGACTGTGCGTGAACGGTGATCGGTTGCGTGCACACTAGTGCGCGAAACTGGGTCCACGCAAAACCTGCGCTGCGCGAACGGGGAGACGGTTGCCACGGCCACCAGGTTTCACGCAGAATGACGCGCGAAAGGCGGCCGTATCGCGCCGTATTGCGCAAGGTCTCCCCTGGGGAGGAGTTGTCATGGCGTACGTGCACGCGGAGATCGCGAGCCAGCCCGACTGCTGGCGGGAGGCGGCGCGACTCGCCCCGACCGTCGCCGAGCACCTGCCGCGCCCCGGCGAGCGGGTCGCCGTGGTCGGTTGCGGCACGTCGTGGTTCATGGCGATGGCGTACGCCGGGCTGCGCGAGGCCGCCGGCCAGGGCGAGACCGACGCCTTCCAGGCCAGCGAGTTCCCGGCCGGCCGGAACTACGACCGGCTGATCGCGATCACCCGCTCCGGCACCACCACCGAGGTGCTCGACCTGCTCACCGCGCTGCGCGGGCGGATCCCCACCACGGTCCTGGTCGGCGACCCCGACTCGGCCGCCGTCGCGCTCGCCGACGCCACGGTCGCGCTGCCCTTCGCCGACGAGCGGTCGGTGGTGCAGACCCGCTTCGCCACCACCGCGCTGGCGCTGCTGCGCGCCCACCTCGGCGAGGACCTCGGACGGCTGGCTGCCGACGCCGAGGTGGCCGTACGCGCCCCGCTGCCGATCGACCCGGCCGGCATCGAGCAGGTCACCTTCCTCGGTCGCGGCTGGACCGTCGGGCTGGCCCAGGAGGCCGCGCTGAAGTGCCGCGAGGCGGCCACGTTCTGGGCCGAGGCGTACCCGGCCATGGACTACCGGCACGGCCCGATCTCGGTCGCCGCGCCCGGCCGGCTGGTCTGGGCGCTCGGCGAGATCCCGGACGGCCTGCCCGAGGACGTGGCCGCGACCGGCGCCGCTTTCGTGCACAGCCGCACGCACGGCTGGCGCACGGTGCTGACGAGCTGGTCGGCCGGCCGCAACCCGGTCGACCCGATGGCCGACCTGATCCTGGCCCAGCGCTTCGCGGTCGCGCTCGCCACCAGCCGCGGCCTCGACCCGGACGCGCCGCGCCACCTGACCCGGTCCGTGGTCCTGGCATGAGCGAACGCACCGAGCGCAGCGAGGGCCGTGAGCGCATGCGAAGCCGGCACGGCATGAGCGAACGCACCGAGCGCAGCGAGGGCCGTGAGCGCATGCGAAGCCGGCACGGCATGAGCGAACGCACCGAGCGCAGCGAGGGCCGTGAGCGCATGCGAAGCCGGCAGACGGCGTGAGCGCAGGCGACGAGGTCGTCGTCGCGCTGGACGTGGGCGGCACCGGGATGAAGTGCGCCCTGGTCCGGCCGGACGGCACGACTGTGCACACCGAACGGCACGCCACCGAAGCGCAGCGGGGCCCGGAGGCGGTGGTCGGCACCATCCTCGACGTGGCCGAAGGACTCGCCGGCAAGGCCCGCGCCGACGGCCGTACCCCGGTGGCCTGCGGCATCGCCGTACCCGGAGTGGTCGACGAGGCGCGCGGCGTGGCGGTCTGGTCGGCGAACGTGGGCTTCCGGGACGTACCCCTGCGGGAGCTGGCGGGCACGCGGCTGGGACTGCCGGCGGCGCTCGGCCACGACGTGCGGGCGGGCGGTCTGGCCGAGGCCCGGCTCGGCGCCGGGCGGGACGGCGGGCATGTGCTGTTCGTCGCGATCGGCACCGGCATCGCCGCCGCCCACGTGGTCGACGGGTCGGCCGCCACCGGCGCGCACGGCGCCGCCGGGGAGATCGGCCACATCCTGGTACGCCCCGGCGGCCCGCGCTGCGGATGCGGGCGGACCGGCTGCCTGGAGGCGGTGTCGTCGGCCTCGGCGATCGGACGCCGGTACGCCGAGCTGTCAGGTGCGCCCACCACCGCCGCCCAGGTGGCCGACCGGGCGGCCGCCGGTGAGCCGCTCGCCGTGGAGGTGTGGCAGGAGGCGGTAGAGGCCCTCGCCGACGGACTCGCCACCGGGCAGGCGCTCTACGATGTCTCGACAGTGGTGCTCGGCGGCGGGCTGGCCCAGGCCGGTCCCCGGCTGTTCGACCCGCTGCGGACGGCGTTGCGCGAGCGGCTGACGTTCCACCGCGAGCCGCGCCTGGTCGCGGCCGACCTCGGTGACGAGGCCGGCTGCCTGGGCGCCGCCCTGCTGGCCCTGGACACCCTGGCGAAGGAGAGTCGATGACCCGGCGCGTGACCGGCAAGGTGGTGACCCCGACCGGCGTCATCCGGCAGGGTTGCGTGGAGATCGCCGACGGGCGGATCACCGCTGTCGCCGAGTATCCGTCGGTGCGCGACGGCCACTGGATCGTGCCGGGCTTCGTGGACATGCACACCCACGGCGGCGGCGGGCACACGTTCACCACCGGCGACGCGGAGTCGGCCCGGCAGGCCGCCGCGTTCCACAGCGGGCACGGCACCACCACGCTGCTGGCGAGCCTGGTCAGTTCCCCGTTCGAGCTGATGCGCGACGCGACCGCCGCCTACCGTCCGCTGGTGGAGTCCGGCGTGCTCGCCGGCGTCCACTTCGAAGGCCCGTACCTGTCCGCCGACCGCTGCGGCGCGCAGAACCCGGAGTTCCTGCGCGACCCGTCCACCGCGGAGCTGACCGAGCTGATCGAGCTGGGCGGCGGCGCCGTACGCATGGTCACCATCGCTCCCGAGCGGGACGGCGCCACCAAGGCGATCGAGCTGCTGGTGTCGCACGGCGTGGTCGTGGCGGTCGGGCACACCGACGCCACCTGGGAGCAGACCCGGGCGGCGGTGGCCGCGGGCGCGACGGTCGGCACCCACCTGTTCAACGGGATGCGCCCGGTGCACCACCGCGAGCCCGGCCCGGTGGTGGCGCTGCTGGAGGCCCCGAACGTGGTGTGCGAGCTGGTCGCCGACGGGGTGCACCTGCACGACGGCATGCTCGGCTTCGCCACGTCGGTGGCCGGCCCGGAGCGGGCCGCGCTGATCACCGACGCGATGGCCGCCGCCGGGATGCCGGACGGCGAGTACGAGCTGGGCGGCCAGGCGGTCACCGTGTCCGGTGGGGTGGCCCGGCTCAGCCGTGACGGCGCGATCGCCGGCAGCACGCTCACGATGGACGCGGCGCTGCGGCACGCGGTCGGCGCGGGTGTGGCCCTGCCGGACGCCTGCCGGATGGTCGCCACCACCCCGGCCCGCGCGATCGGCCTGGGCGACCGGGTGGGCGCGCTGGTCGCCGGGCTGCGCGCCGACCTGGTGATGTTGGACGACGACCTGAACGTGGTGCGGGTGATGCGCGGCGGTGACTGGGTGGAGTGATCCGCCCCCGCCGTCAGGCGCTCGGCACCTCGACGCCGAGCACCGCCTGCTCGTCCGGCCGGTGCACGAGCACGTCGGCCAGGTACGACTGCACCGCCCGGCGCATCCCGACGTCCCGCCCGGCCTGCTCGGAGAGCAGCCACTTGTGCTCGATGATCTGGGCGAACAGCTCCTGCGGCTCCAGCTTGTTCCGCAGGTGCGCAGGCACGGCCCGGACCACCGGCTCGAAGACCTCGGTCAGCCAGCGGTGCGCCGCTTGCTGCTCGTCGGTCAGGTCGCTCTCCAGCCGGTAGGCGTCGAGGTCGTTGAGGAGCCTGCGGGCCTGGTTCTCCTCGGCATCCAGGCCGGTCAGGCGCAGCAGCCGCCGGGTGTGGTAGCCGGCGTCCACCACCTTCGGCCGAACCAGGTAGCGACCGTTGTCGACTGTCGACATGGCCACCTCGGCCACGTCGAAGCCCAGCTCGTTGAGGCGGCGGATGCGCCCCTCGATGTCGTGCCGGGCGGCGCGCTCGACCTGCTGCTCGTAGGTGATCTCGTGCCAGAGCCGCTCGTAGCGCTGCACGACCTCCTCGCAGACCACCTCCGGGTCGATCGACTCGTGCAGCAGGCCGGCGGCCTGGAGGTCGAGCGCCTCGCCGAAGATGTTGACCCGGGCGATCTCCAGGTCCTCGCCGCGCTGGCCGTTCGACAGCGACGGGTGCAGCGCGCCGGTCTCCGCGTCGACCAGGTACGCGGCGAACGCGCCCGCGTCCCGCCGGAACAGCGTGTTCGACAGCGAGCAGTCGCCCCAGAAGAAGCCGGTCAGGTGCATCCGCACGATCAGCGCGGCCAGCGCGTCGAGCAGCCGGTTCATGGTCTCCGGGCGCAGCGTGTTGGAGAACAGCGCCCGGTAGGGCAGCGAGAACTGGAGGTGCCGGGTGATCAGCACCGGGTCCAGCGGTTCGCCGTCGTCGGTCTGCCGGTCGGCCACGATCGCGATGGCCTCGACCGACGGGAAGTCGATCCGCTCCAGCGCCCGCAGCAGGTCGTACTCGCGCTCGGCGACCCGCTCGCCGGTCTCCTTCACCGCGTAGACGTACCCGCCGAGCCGGACGAACCGCACGATGTGCCGGGAGATGCCCTGCGGCAGCGCCACCAGGTGTTCGGCAGGCCACTGCTCCAGCGGTGTCGACCAGGGGAGGTCGAGCAGCGCCGGGTCGACGAGAGCCGAGGTGATCCGCACGGCAACCAGTGTGACCGCTGACCCCCGCGCCGCGCTTCCCTTCGTGGTTGGGCACACAGCCGCCGATGCCCGCGCCGCCCCGCCGCCGCCGGCGGCCGGTAGCGTGGTCGCGTGCGTCAGACCTCGGGGGTACGCGGTGACCTGCGGCTGCGGCCCGTCCGGCCGACCGGGTGGTGGTTCGACCTGCTGCTGCTCGCAGCAGTGGTGGCGCTGACCGTCGCGCTCGCCTCCGGTCACCTGTTCGGCCTCGACCGGGCGGTGGCCGACTGGTCCGACGAGAACCGCCCGGCCGCCGCCCGCTGGGTGGCGATGACGCTGAACCTGCTCGGCCAGGGCACGCCGCTGACGCTGCTCGCGGCCGGGCTGGGCGTGCTGCTGGCGTGGCGGCTGCGCTCGGTGCGGCCGCTGCTGCCGCCGGTGGCCGGGTTCGTGCTCACGTTCTTCACGATCGGCCCGCTGAAGGTGTGGACGGCCCGCCCGGCGCCGAGCGCCTCGGTCAAGGAGCCGTTCCTGTCGCCCGAGCAGACGCTGCCGCTGTTCCAGCACGACCTGCCGGTACGGTTCGCGCAGTCGTACCCGTCGGGGCACGTCGCCAACGCGATCGTCTGGTACGGCGTCCTGGCCCTGCTGCTGGCCCCGCTCGTGCGCACGCTCGGCCGCACAGTGCCGCCCCGACTGGCCACAGTGGTCCGGGTGGTGCCACCGGCGGTGGTCTTCTGCACCACCGTCTACCTGGGCTGGCACTGGCTGACCGACTCGGTCGCCGGGCTGCTGCTCGGCCTGCTGCTGGACCGCCTGCTGCACCGGGTGCCCTGGAACAGCCTGCCGCTGCCGGCGCGGCTCCACGGCTGGGCCCGGCCGGCGGAGCATCTCGACTAGCAGTCCGCCTCTTGTCTCGGCGTATCGACACCGGTATACATTTAGCAACCTTAACAGTTAAGTTTGTTAAATGTAGGAGGTGCGCGTGCTGGCGAGACGAATCAGCCGCTGGCTGTCGGCCGGCGCCGCCGGTCTGCTGACCGCGATGATGGCGGTGGTCGTGGCCGCCCCGGACGCCCGGTCGGCCGCCGCCGACGACGAGGCGTGCCGACCCGACGGGCTCTACCGCACGCCCGGGGTCTCGGTGCCCTACTGCACCGTCTACGACACCGCGGGCCGGGAGAAGATGGGTGCGGACCACACCCGCCGGATCATCGGCTACTTCACCAGCTGGCGGACCGGCCGCAACGGCGCCCCGGCCTACCTGGTGAACCAGATCCCCTGGCAGAAGGTCACCCACATCAACTACGCGTTCGCCCACGTCGACGGCGGCAACCGCATCTCCGTGGGCGACCCCGGCGCCCCGGACAACCCGGCGACGAACATGACCTGGCCCGGCGTGGCCGGTGCCGAGATGGACCCGGCCCTGCCGTACACCGGGCACTTCAACCTGCTCAACAAGTACAAGAAGCAGAACCCCGGAGTCCGCACGCTGATCAGCGTCGGCGGCTGGGCCGAGACCGGCGGCTTCATCGACGACAGCGGCAACCGCATCGACTCCGGCGGCTTCTACCGGATGACCACCACCGGCACCAACACGGTGAACACCGCCGGCATCAACACGTTCGCCGACTCGGTGGTGACGTTCCTGCGCACGTACGGCTTCGACGGGGTGGACATCGACTACGAGTACCCCACCTCCAACAACAAGGCCGGCAACCCGCTCGACTTCGCCCAGGCCGACGCCAAGCGGGCCGGTCTCAACGCCTCGTACCAGGTGCTGATGCGCACGCTGCGGGAGAAGCTCGACCGGGCCGCCGCCACCGACGGCAGGCACTACCTGCTCACCGTGGCCGCGCCCGCGTCCGGCTGGCTGCTGCGCGGGATGGAGTCCTACCAGGCGTTGCAGTACCTCGACTACGTCAACGCGATGTCCTACGACCTGCACGGCGCGTGGAACCACTTCGTCGGGCCGAACGCGGCGCTCTACGACAACGGCGACGACGCCGAGCTGGCCGCGGGCGGCGTGTACGGCGCCTACTCCGGCATCGGCTACCTGAACACCGACTGGGCGTACCACTACTTCCGGGGCGCGCTGCCCAGCGGCAGGGTGAACATCGGCGTGCCCTACTACACCCGGGGCTGGCAGGGCGTCACCGGCGGCACCAACGGCCTGTGGGGACGGGCGGCGCTGCCCGACCAGACCAAGTGTCCGGCCGGCACCGGCGGCTCGATCGGCTCCACCACCCCCTGCGGCAACGGCGCGGTCGGCATCGACAACCTCTGGCACGACCTCGACGCCGCCGGCAACGAGGTGCCCGGCGGCGCCAACCCGATGTGGCACGCGAAGAACCTCCAGGCCGGCATCACCGGCGACTACCTGGCCGGATACGGCCTCACCCCGGCCACCGACCCGGCCGACCGGATCAGCGGCAGCTACGCCCGTAACTACTCGGCCGCGCTGGTCGCGCCCTGGCTGTGGAACGCGGAGAAGAAGGTCTTCCTCTCCACCGAGGACGACCAGTCGCTCGCCGCCAAGGCCGACTACGTCGCGGCCAAGGGCCTCGGCGGCGTGATGATCTGGGAACTCGCCGGCGACTACGCCTACGACTCCGCCAAGGGCCAGTACGGCATGGGCGACACGCTGACCACGCTGCTCTACGACCGGCTGAAGGCCGCACCGGCGTACGGCGCCCGCAAGGCGGGCATCACCATGCCCACCCGGACGCTGGACGTGGCAGTCGGCATGGGTGGTTTCGCGCTCGGCGACAACAACTACCCGATCAACCCCGAGCTGCGGCTGACCAACAACACCGGCGCGCCGATCCCGGCCGGCGCGCACCTGGAGTTCGACTATCCCACCACCACCCCGGCCACGCTCAGCCAGCAGTCCGGCTGGGCGCTCACCACTGTCACCACCGGCCACACCGGCAGCAACGTGGGCGGCTTGAAGGGCGACCACAACCGGGTACGCCTCACCGTGCCGGCCGCAATCGCGCCCGGCTCGTACGCCGAGGTGACGCTCAACTATCAGCTCCCGATCTCCGGCCCGGCCAACTTCACGCTCGCCTTCGGCGGCCAGACGTACGCGCTGGCCGGGGACTGGGCACGTGGTGGCGAGGTGGTCACGCCGTCGCCCAGCCCGAGCGGTTCCGTCCCACCCGGCGGGGGCACCTGCACCGCGCCGGCCTGGTCGGCGTCCACCGCGTACTCCGGCGGTGCAACCGTCTCGCACGCCGGACGGACCTGGAGCGCGAAGTGGTGGACCCAGGGCGAGACGCCGGGCAGCGCCGCGGTCTGGGCCGACCAGGGTGCCTGCACGGGCTCCCCGACGCCGACCACCTCCCCGACGCCCACCGGCTCGCCGTCACCCACCGGCGGTGCATGTGCCGCGCCGGCCTGGGCCGCGGGCACCGCGTACCCCGGAGGTGCCGTGGTGTCCTACGGCGGACACCGGTGGACCTCCCGGTGGTGGACCCAGGGAGACGTGCCGGGGACCAACAGCCAGGGCGTGTGGACCGACAACGGGCCCTGCTGAACCCGATCCCGGTGCCGCCGGCGGAATCCTGCCGGCGGCACCGGCCGTTCACCCGGGGGACCCGGGCCTCCGGTGGGTGGAACGGCGGGCACGGCGCTCAGCCTGCCGTCCGGATCTCCACGATGCTGATCCGGGTACGGGTGCTGTAGGTCAGCCTGCGGCGGTGGTCGTCGTCCGCCGGCCGCACCGCCACCTGGACGCGGATCTGGGTGCCCTTCGGCAGCTCGACCCGTTCGTCCGGCGTGCTCACCACGAACACCCCGCCGGTGGTCTCCGGGTCGACCGACACCCGCTCCTGCCGCAGCAACGGGGTGTCGTTCTCCGCGTCTCCGGGCCGGGTGTACTCGGCGCGTATCCGGACCAGGTCGTCACGCCGCAACCCGCGCAGGTCGACTGTCGCCTGGATGCTCACCAGCCCGGCCTCCGGCACCGTCCAGTGGTACAGGCCGGTGGCCCAGCGGATGGCGTGGAACCGGTCGGTGGTGTCGAGCGTGTCGCCGGCGTGCGCGGTGCTGTGGAAGGTGGCGATCACGTCCCGCTTCGTCGTCGTGGACGTCTTCTCGCCGATCAGCTTCGCGAAGTCGTCGGCGGTGCCGCGGAACGCGTCCGCGTCGCAGGTGTGCTGGCGGCCGATGATCGCCGAATCGGTGAACTGCCAGATGCGCGGCGTCTCCGCCGGCTTGCCGTAGCGCGTCCAGCCCGGGCCGGAGTCCCCGCCGGCCCGCGCGTACGCGGCCTTGAAGTCCTCGGCCACCCGGTACGGGTAGTCGGCGTTCCAGCGCGGGAAGTCGCCCAGGTCGTCGTCGCCGTACTGGCCGCGCGACGCGTACATCACCGCCACCTTGCCGGTGCGTTCCTCCAGTTCCCGGCCCACGTCGACGCCGATGTGCGGGGGCACGTCGTCGGTCGGCCAGCGCTCCAGGTCGATCTGCCAGAAGAACCCGTCGTACGTGCGCCACCAGGGGGTGTGCTTGTCGGCGTAGTCGATGGCGGTGGCCGCCTGGTCCTCGATGGAGACGTCGGAGTGCACCACCACGTACATGCCCAGGAACGGGATGCCCGCGTCCTTCGCGGCGGTGAGCATCACCCCGTAGTACTGGCTGTGGAACGTGCCGTCGCGCGACTGTTCCGTGCCCTTGTAGGTCATGAAGTCGATGCCCGCGGCGCGGGCGTCCCGGATCCGGTCGGCCGTCAACCCCCGGTCGACGTCGTAGTCACTGGCGTCCCAGCCGAAAAGCGTCATGTGCGGTACCTCCCGCGTTCGCGGAGAAGACGTTCCCGAAATTGCCGGAGCCGATTCGAGGGCACCATTGCCCGATCGACGCAGAAAGAATCTGATCATCGCCATCGGATAATCGGCACGGAACATTTGCGAACCGCGCTGGCGGGGCGATTCGCTCCCGCTTTGACCTGCGTAAACGACTCTACCGAGGGGTTCGGCGATCGGCCACCGCTGAACGCGATTAATTATGCAAATCATTTTCGTCAATTTCCGGGCGGCGGGCACCTGCCGTTCACCTGAGCGCCCTAGGCTGCCGGTGTGGAACAACTGGCGCGGCGACTCGGCGTACCCGATGCGGTGGTCATCGGTCTGGGCTCGATGCTCGGCGCGGGCGTCTTCGTGGTCTTCGCACCGGCCGCGGCTGCCGCGGGCGGTCCGGGCCTGCTGGTCGCGCTGGCGGTCGCGGGCTTCATCGCCTACTGCAACGCGACCAGCTCGGCCCGGCTCGCCGCCCGCTACCCCGAGTCCGGCGGCACCTACGTCTACGGCCGGGAACGGCTGCACCCGTTCGCCGGTTTCCTCGCCGGCTGGGGATTCGTGGTCGGCAAGACGGCGAGCTGCGCGGCCATGGCGCTGACCGTCGGGGCGTACCTGTGGCCGGGGCGGGCGCGGCTCGTCGCGGTCCTCGCGGTGGTGGCGGTGACAGCGGTGAACCTGCGCGGCATCGGCAAGACCGCCACCGCCACCCGGGTCCTCGTCGCCGTGGTGCTCACGGTGCTCACCGTGGTGGCGGTGACCGGCGCGCCGCAGGTGGCGGCCGACCGGCTCACCGCGCCGGCCGGAATCGGGGCGGCCGGCGTGCTGACCGCCGCCGGCCTGCTGTTCTTCGCCTTCGCCGGGTACGCGCGGATCGCCACGCTGGGCGAGGAGGTCCGCGACCCGGAGCGCACCATCCCCCGGGCGATGCCGCTGGCGCTCGGCGCGGTGCTGGCGATCTACCTGACGCTGGCAGTGGTCGCGCTCGGCGTGCTCGGCGCCGACCGGCTGGCGTCCACCGACGCGCCGCTGGTCGAGGTGGTGACCGCCGCCGGGCACCCGGGCCTGGCCTGGCTGGTCCGGGCCGGCGCCGCAGTCGCGGTCACCGGTGTGCTGCTGTCGCTGCTGGCCGGCGTCGGCCGCACCATGCTGGCGATGGCCCGGCGGCACGATCTGCCGGGCGCGCTGGCGGCGGTCCATCCGCGCCACCGGGTGCCGCACCGCGCCGAGCTGGCGGTGGCCGCCGTGGTCGCCGCCGTGGTGACAGTGGGCGACATCCGGGGCGCGATCGGCTTCTCCAGCTGCACGGTGCTGGTCTACTACGCGATCACCAACGCGTCGGCGCTGACGCTCGGCCCGGACCCGGCCCGGCGCGTCCCGGTACGGCTGCTCGCCGCCCTCGGGCTCGTCGGCTGCCTGGTGCTGGCGGTCAACCTGCCGCTGCCGAGCGTCCTCGCCGGGTTCGGCGTGCTCGCCCTCGGCGCGCTCGGGTACGCGGTCCGCAGCCGTCGTCGACCTGCCTGACGCGGCCCGGCCGCCTTGCCGCGCCCGGCGGCCTTGACGCGCCCGGCGGCCTTGACGCGCCCGGCGGCCTTGACGCGCCCGGCGGCCTTGACCGCTGGCGCGTCCGGTCACTCCTGCGGGCGGCGTGCGGCGGGCGGGCCGGTGGGTGCCGGCGGCGGCGCGGGCGTGGTCTCCCGGAGCAGCGCGGTCAGCCCGGCCCGCCGGGCCACCACAGTCAGCCGGTCACCGGCCTGGATCACCATGCGGGGGTCGGCCGACCAGTCGGCCTTCTGGTTCGGCCGGGTGTGCGCGAGCAGGCGTACCTCGCCGGGCCGGGCCACCGCGCTCAGCGGACTCCCGTCCAGCGGCGAACCGGCCACCACCGGCACCTCGGTGACCAGCAGCGCGTGCCGGTCGACCGGGATGGTGGCGACCACAGCGCGATCCAGCAGGGCCGCCGCGAACGCCGGCGCGGCCAGATAGGACACGCTGCGCGAGATGCCGATGCCGAACGCCTGCTGGATCCGCTCGGCGAAGTCGCCGTCGAACAGCCGCAGCACCACGCGCAGATCCGGGTCGAGAGACCGGGCGATCAGCGCCGCTCGCAGGTTCGTCCCGTCGTCGGTGGACACCACCACGAGCGCCTGGCAGGTGTCCACCGAGGCGGACCGGAGCGTCTCCTCCCGGCCCGCGTCGCCCACGATCAGCGGCACCCCCAGCCGGCGCGCCAGCGGAGCGCCGCGCGCGTCCGGGTTCTTGTCGATCGCCACCACCTCGACACCGAAGTCGTGCAACTGCGCCATCACCCGGGTGCCGATGTTGCCCAGCCCGACCATCACCACGTGCCCGGAACGGTCCGGCTGGACCCGGCCCGCGTGCAACGCCAGCCGGGCGTTGACGATGCCGTCGACCACCGCGGCCGTGATCAGCGGGATCAACGCCAGCCCGGCCAGGTTGAGCACCACCTGCATCACCTGGGCCGCGACCGGCTTGTTGACGTCCGGATCCTGGCCGGTGAGCGTGGTGACCAGCGTCAGGTAGACCGCCTCGCTCCAGCTCACGTCGGCGGCCCGCGCGTTGAGCCAGCCCAGCGCCGCGATCACCCCGAGCAGCACCAGCACCGCGATACCGATCTTGCGGGTGGCGAAGTGACGGACCGCCCGCAGCAGGACGGCGACCGGCTGCCGGCGCCGCCGCGCCCGTACCAGCCGCCGCGCGGCGACCTCGGTGCCCGCCGGCCGCCCGGTCGCCTCGGCCAGCACCACGTCGGCCGCCGCCTCGTCCGCGGGCAGCACCCGGACCAGGTCCGGATCGGTGGTGACGGCAAGGCCGCAGACCACGTCCTGCTGGCGTACGTCGTCGCGGCGGGCCACGTAGAGCGTGCGCCCCGCGTGCCGGAAGTGGGTCGGCGCCACCTCACCCAGCGCGGCGGCCACGAAGGCGGGTGCGGCGATCGAGGCGTCCGAGAGCACCGCCGAGTCGGGGAAGAGCTGCCGCAGCCCGTCCGCCAGGTTGGTGTTGAACATCCGCACCACCAGGCGCAGCCGCGACTCGACCTCCTGCGCGCAGAGCGCGGCGTGCATGTTGCCCACGTCGTCCTGGTGCAGCAGGGCCAGCCCGGCCGCGCCGGCCAGCCCGGCCCGGCGGAACGCGGCCTCGTCGAGGCGCTCCGCCGTGACCACACGTACCCCCGGCACGTCCCGGCCGTCGGGGCCCTCGGACCGGCGGCGGCCCGGCACCACGAGCGTGACCCGCACCCGGCCGTCGGCGCTGTCGGTGGCGAGCAGCGACCGGACCACCCAGTAGGCGAGCGGGTCGGAGCCGCAGACCACGTAGTGGGGGCGTTCGTCACCGTTCATCCGGAGCCGCCAGCCGGTTGCGCGGCGCGCGCGGTCGCGCAGTGGCTCGGCCATGTCCGGATCGTAGTCAGCCGCTCGCGATCGGCGCAGCCCCGGCGATCATGAACGCATGGCAGGGCCGGGTACGGGTAGAGCACCGCCATGCAGACGTTCCTGCCGTATCCGGACTTCCTGGCCAGCGCGCGCACGCTGGACCAGAAGCGGCTGGGCAAGCAGCGCGTGGAGGCGATCCAGGTGCTGCGCGGGCTGACCCGGCCGGACTACGGCTGGCGCAACCACCCCGCGGTGAAGATGTGGGCCGGGTACGAGGAGGCGCTGACCCGGTACGGGCTGGACATGTGCGCGGTGTGGTCCGAGCCGGGCCGGGCCGACACCTGCGCCGGGACGCTCGCCACCGACCTCGCCGCCGCCTGCGGCATCTCGGTGATCCGGACCCAGGACGAGCTGGCCGCCGCCGGTGAGCTGCCGCCCTGGCTGGGCCGCGACGACCTGCACCGCAGCCACCGGTCGTCGCTCCTGCGCAAGGACCCCGCCCACTATGCACGGTTGTTCACCGACGTCTCCCCCGACCTGGAGTACGTCTGGCCCCCGTCGGACCGCCCGCGCCGCTGCCTGGGGTGAAAGGAAGGGCCCCTTATTAACGCCTGCGGTAGAGGAAGGGCCCCTTGTTAACACCTCGCCCCACACACCCACGCGGCGCACCCAGCACGGGGGCGACGCGGCGTTAAGAAGGGGCCCCGCACATCCGTATGCGTTAAAAGGGGCCCCTTCCTTTCACCTCGGGCAGACTGGGGGGACCGCCGACTGGAGGATGCCCCGTGGGTCTGTCGCAAGTGGTAGGTCGCCTGATCGGCGTACGCGAGCACGTGGTGGACCCGGGCGGCGGTGGCGCCGACCGCGTGCCGCGCCCGGTCCCGGCGCTGGTGGTCGGCGGCGGCATCGCCGGCATGTCGGCGGCGGTGGTGCTGGCGGAGCGCGGCGTGGCGGTGACGGTGCTGGAGGCGGCGCCGCACCTCGGCGGGCGGCTCGGCGCCTGGCCGGAGGCGCTGTCCGACGGCGTCCAGCGCAACGAGCACGGCTTCCACGCGTTCTTCCGGCAGTACTGGAACTGGCGGTCGATCCTGCGCCGCGTCGACCCGGCGCTGGGCTTCCTCAAGCCGATCCCGGGCTACCCGATCCTGTCCGAGCAGTGGCCCACGGAGGAGTTCGGCAAGCTGCCGCCCGCGCCGCCGGCGAACCTGCTGGCGCTGCTGCTGCGCAGCCCGAGCCTGCGCCTGACCGACCTGCGCACGATGGACCGGGACGCGGCGCTGCCGCTGCTCACCTACGACCCGGTACGCACCTACGAGGAGTTCGACGAGCGGACCGCCGACGATCTGCTCACCTCGCTGCGGCTGCCGGACCGGGCGCGGGCCATGCTGTTCGAGGTCTTCTCGCACTCGTTCTTCAACCACGAGGCGGAGATGTCGGCCGCCGAGATGATCGCGCAGTTCCACTTCTACCTGCTCGGCAACCCGGAGGGGCTGGCCTTCGACTGCCCGGACCGGGACTACGGCACGGCGATCTGGGAGCCGCTGACCCGGCACGTGGAGAAGCACGGCGGCCGGGTGCTGACCGGCGCGGCGGCGGCCCGGCTGGACCGTACCCCGGCGGGGTGGCGGGTGACCGGCGCGGACGGCGACGTCTGGGAGGCGCCGCACGTGGTGCTCGCGGTGGACCCGCCCGCGCTCGCCGCGCTCGTCGACGCCTCGCCCGGCCTGGCCGCGGCGGCACCCGAGCTGGTGGCGCGGATGCCCGCGTTCGGCAGACCCGGACCGCCGTACGCGGTGGCGCGCTACTGGATGGACGGGGACGTCCGGGCCGACCGCGCGGTGTTCAGCGGCGTCTCCCGGCAGCCCACGCTGGACTCGGTGACGCTCTACCACCGGCTGGAGGACGAGCCCCGCCGCTGGGCCGCGCGCACAGGCGGCTCGGTGGTGGAGCTGCACGCGTACGCCTGCGAGCCGGACGTGCCGGCCGACGAGCTGGCCGCCCGGATGCTGCGGGAGCTGACCGCGCTCTGGCCGGAGGTGGCCGACCTTCGGGTACGCGAGCTGCGGGCCCGCGTCGAGGCGCAGGCGCCCGCGTTCACGCCTGGCAGCCACGCCTGGCGCCCGGGGGTGGAGACCGACGCGCCGGGCCTCTACCTGGCCGGGGACGGCATCCGCACCGACTTCCCGAGTGCGCTGATGGAACGGTCGGCGGCCACCGGGATCATCGCCGCGAACCACATCCTCCGTGCCGAGGGCGCGGCGGCCGAGACGGTCCGGTCGATCCGGCCGCGCGGCCTGCTGGCCGGCAAGGCTGGGCCGAAACGGCCATAAGTACATAAAATCGGCTCTACGCTCGACTGATCCGGCGACACGGGAGGTCGGGCGGTGAGCACCGCGACGCGGGATCGGCGCGACGAGGAGCACGGGACACCTCGGGACGAACGGACCGCGGTGGTCACCGCGCTGCGACTCGGCTGGTCCATGGCGGACGCCTACCACCACGCGCAGACCGCCGACCTGACCGGGGACGGGCACCGGCCAGCGCCCGCGCCGCCGAAACTGTCGAACCTGACCGAGCTGGCCGGGCGGCACCGGCTCGGCATGTATCTCGACGGCGTGGACGTCGCGCTGGCCCAGATCGCGCCGCTGACCACTGCGGGCCGTACGGTGCCGTCCACCGCCGCCGCCCGGGGCGCCACCGAGGCGGGCCGGGAAACGCTGCTGCGCGCGCTCGACGACCTCAACATCGACGTGCTGCGCTGGACGATGGCGACGAACCACCGGGTGGGTGTGGCGTACCGGCTCGGGCGCTCGCTCGCCGACACCGTGCGGCGCGGCGACGCCGGCCAGCTCGCCGCACGCTTCGGCGGCCGGCATCTCCAGATCAGCAGGTGGCTGGACGAGCTGGCGAGCGTGCTGCCGCCGTACTCGGCCGCCGTGGTGCGCCGCTCGCTCGCCGCCTGGGCGACGGCTGTCGGTCGTGCCACTGTGGGCGACCCGGGCGAGGCCGGGCTCGCCGAGCTGGCCCGCGAGCTGCGCAACCAGGGCGACCTGTGGCAGGACGTACTGACCGGCGGCCTGCACCCGCGCGACCTGCTGGACGAGGAGAACTGGGCGGTGATCGCCCGCAACGTCGTCATCCGGGACCGGAAGCTGGTGGCGCAGGCCGCCCGTGGGATCTTCTGGCCGGTGCTGGCACCCCTGCTGGTGGTGCTGCTGGCGGTCGTCGGGGTCAGCGCCGCCGCGGCGGCCGGCTCCCCCACCACCCGGGCGGCGGTGGCGCTCGTCGGTCTGGGCGCGGGGCTCACCGCGATCTGGCGGTCGATCTCCACGCCCACGCTGTCGGTGGCGGCCGAGGTGAACCGCCCGCTGCTGGACAGCGAGCTGGTGGTGCAGATGACCGCCCGCATCGACCGGCCGCTCGCCGCCGCGAGGCGCGCCGGCCGGGCCGGACGGCAGCGGCGGCCCGCCGACGACGGATCGAAATACGTTGCCCACGATTCCCGGATCGATCTACCGTGAGCGCGCAAGGTCAACCACCGCTCCGGGAGCCGTCGATGTCGCTACGACCCGCCACCACGATGACGTCGTGGCTGCTCGGCGACGGCTGCCGGGAACACGGTCCCTGGCCCGGAGGGCACGACTGACGCGCCTCGCGCGTCCCCGTCGTCGCCGTACCGCCGATCGTGAAGGGAGAACCCGGTGGACGCCGTCCTCGTCGTCAACGCCGACCTCGGCCCGCTGCACCGGGTCACCGTCAAGCACGCGATCCGGATGCTCTGCCGCCGGGTCGCCGAGATCCACGAGGCCGAGCCCGACCGGGTCATCGGCGTCTTCCCGCTGCCGCGTGTGGTCCGCCTCGTCCGGTACGTGGTGACCCGCTGGCGGTTCAGCGCCGGCCCGGCCTGGTCCCGGGCCGGGATGCTGGCGCGCGACCGGCGGAAGTGCGCGTACTGCGACGGCGCGGCGAGCACGATCGACCACATCCTGCCCCGCTCGCGCGGTGGCCGGAACACCTGGGGGAACACCACCGCCGCCTGCTACGCGTGCAACCAGCGCAAGGGCGACCGGACCCCGGCCGAGGCGGGCATGCCGCTGCGGCGGGAGCCGGTGACGCCGAGCTGGGCCGCACTGGCGCGGTGACGGACGGCCGGCGGGCACAGGGGGCGGTGCCGGGGGTGAGCCCCGGCGCCGCGCCCGCCGGTCCCACCAAGTCGCCTAGCTGTCGAGACGCCGGGCCAGCCCGTCGAGCAGGAGGTCCAGCCCACCGCCGAACTCGTCCTCCGGTGCGACCGCGCCGGCCTCGCGTGCGGTCTCGGCGAGCAGGGGGAACTCGTCGCGGGGCAGCGCCGCGATGACAGCCGTTCCGGGGCCTGACAGCGCGCCGAGGTGTTCCATCTGGATCGCCCCGACCACGTGGCCGAGCAGGGCGCGGAACGCGATCACCCGTCCGACGCCGGTGAAGCCGGCCCCTGTCAGCACCGCGAGCACCGCCTCGCCCCAGCGCAGGATCGTCGGCGAGCGGTGCCGGTACGCGGGGAGCAACGGCACCACTGCCGGATGGACGCCGACCGCGCGGCGCACCCGGTCGGCCAGGTCCCGGATGCCGTCCGGCCACGGGACGTCGCCCGGCGGACGGGTGTCCACCCGTTCGAGGACCCGCTCGACGACGAGCGCCTCCAGTTCGTCCCGGTCGGCGACGTAGCGGTAGAGGCCCATCGTGCTGGTGCCGAGCTGCGCGCCGACCGCGCGCATGGTGAGGCCGGCGAGGCCGTCCCGGTCGAGCACCGCGAGCGCCGCGTCGGCGAGCCGGGCCGGGGTCAGGGAACGGGGACGGGGCATGGCCTTGACAGCGTACAAGATACGCCTACGGTTGTAGGAGTACGTCGTACGCCTACAACGGGAGCGCGCATGGACGTCGTCACCCCCCGCCACCTGACCAGCGTGACCGGCACCGGGATCGACCTGCCGGATCCGGACCGCCTGATCCACCTCCAGTTCCGGCGCTTCGCCGGCTGCCCGGTCTGCAACCTCCACCTGCGCTCGATCGTCCGCCGGCACGCCGAGATCGAGGCCGCGGGCGTACGCGAGGTGGTCCTCTTCCACTCCCCTGCCGCCGAGCTGCGCGAGCACGTCGCCGACCTGCCGTTCGCCGTGGTGGCCGATCCGGACCGGCGGCTCTACCGGGAGTTCGGCGTGGAGTCGGCGCGGCGGTCGCTGCTCGACCCGCGCGCCTGGCTGCCGATCCTGCGAGCAGTGGTGACCGGCACCTGGCACGTGCTGCGCGGCCGGGAGCGGTTGCCGTCCACCTCCCCGCACGGCGGGCGGCTCGGGCTGCCGGCCGACTTCCTGATCGCACCCGACGGGCGGGTGCTCGCCGAGAAACACGGCGAACACGCCTCCGACCAGTGGTCGGTGGACGAGCTGTTGGCCCACGTCAGCGCGGACCGCGCGTCGCGGTGACGGCGGACCGTGCCGCCGGCCGTTCGCGGCTGACGCCTGCCGGCCGGTCAGACGGCGGGCGGCGTCCAGCCGAAGCGCGGCGGGCGCCGCTCGTTGATCGCGGCCACGCCCTCGCGGGCCTCGCCGCTGTCCCGCACCTGGGCGTGCCACCAGGCGAGCCGGGCGGCGTCGGCGCGCCCGTCGACGATCTCCTTCGCGGCGGTCACTGTGAGCCGGGACCGCTCGGCGACCGTGGCGGTCAGCGCCGCCACCCGCCCGGCCAGCTCACCGGCCGGCAGCACCTCGTCCACCAGGCCGATCCGCAGCGCCCGCTGGGCGTCGACCAGCTCGCTGGTGAACAGCAGGTGCTTGGCCGCCGACGGGCCGACCAGCGCGGCCAGCCGCCGCGTGGTCGGTGCCGGGTAGACCAGGCCGAGCCGGGCCGGGGGTACGCCGAACCGCGCGTCCGCCGCGGCCAGGCGCAGGTCGCAGGCGACGGCGAGCTGACAGCCGCCACCCACGCAGGCGCCCTCGATCGCGGCGACTGTGGGGCGGCCGAACGCGGCGAGCCGTTCCTCGGCGGCCACCGCGATGCTGCCGTCACCGGCTGCCAGCAGCTCGTCCAGGTCGCCCAGGTCGGCGCCGGCGCAGAACGTGCCGCCCGCGCCGGTGAGGACCAGCACCCGTACCGCCGGGTCCGCCTCCAGGCCGTCTAGCAGCACCGGGAGCTGCCGCCACATGGCCGGGGTCATGGCGTTGCGCCGGGCCGGGTTGTGGATGACGACAGTGGCCACCGGGCCGTCCAGGGTGACTGTCAGTTCCGCGTCGGACATGGGTCCGACCGTAACGGCCGGGGCCCGCCGACCACCCGCGTGGGGTGGCCGCCGGGCCCCGGGATCGGCGGTCAGGTCAGGAGACGTTGATCGCGGTGTCGTCGATCACGAACGAGGTCTGCAGCGAGACGTCCTCGGTGCCGGTGAACTTCAGCGTGACGGTCTGCCCGGCGTACGCCGCCAGGGAGAACGACTTCTGGCTGTAGCCGCTGGCCTTGTTCAGGTTCGAGTAGGTCGCCAGCGTGGCCAGCACCGAGCCGGACGAGTTGAGCACCTGCACGTTCAGCTTGTCGTACTGGACGCTGGTGGTGCTCTCGGCCGAGTCGATGTGCAGCCAGAACGAGAGGTTGTACGCGGAGCAGCCGCTCGGCAGGCTCACCGACTGCGACAGCGTGTCGGTGCGGGTGCTGCCGTAGCCGTTCAGCCACGCGTTCCACGTACCGGTGCGGGTCGGCTGGCCCTGCGAGCCGTACTGGCCGATCACGCCGGAGGTGGTGGCCCAGACCGTGTTGCCGGACTCGAAGCCGGGGTTGCCGAGCTTCTGGCCGGCGCCGGTGCAGCCGCCGCCCGTGCCGGTCACCGTCAGCGAGTACGTGGCGGTCTTGGTGCCCGACGCCGCGCTGCCGGTGACGGTCACCGAGGTCGTACTCGTGAAGTCGGGCGGCATCGCCGGGCTGTCCGACACCGTCCGGGTCGAGCCGGACGGCCACTGGACGAGGACCGACCGCGGCGGCGCCTCCCGCGAGGGACAGCTCGCCGCGGAGAAGCTCACCCGGCTGCGGCAGCTCGCGGCCGACCCCCGGCTCGCCGCCGAGGCCGCCGTCACCGTGCCGCCGACGATGTGCGCCGACGCGTTCACCTACCGGCTCACCATCGGGCCGAACCAGGTCGGCTACGTGGACTGCCCCCCGGAGACCACGCCACCGGCCGTCACCGCGCAGGTGGTGGACCTGCTCAACGGCGCCACCGGCTGACCGGCCCGTCAAACCCGTTCCGGCTGTGACATCGGCCTATGGCCGGGGCGGGCCGGCCGCGCCAGCATGGAAGGCATGACTCGCGCACTCATCGCCCTGACCAGTCACTCCGAGCTGGGCCGCACCGGCCGCTCGACCGGCTACTACGTCGGCGAGGCCGCCGAGCCGTGGGAGGTGTTCCGGGCCGCCGGGTACGACGTCGACCTGGTCTCCGTGGCCGGCGGGGAGCCGCCCGTCGACGGGCGGGACGAGAACGACAGCACCCAGAACGACTTCCTCGCCACCGCCGGCGTCACCGACACCCCGAAGGCCGCCGACGTCGACCCGGCCGGGTACGACGTGATCCTTTTCGCCGGTGGTCACGGCACCATGTGGGACTTCCCCGACGACCCCGACCTGGCCCGGATCGCCCGCTCGGTCTACGAGCGCGGCGGCGTGGTGGCCGCCGTCTGCCACGGCCCGTCGGCGCTGGTGAACCTCACCCTCACCGACGGCTCCCGGCTCGTCGCCGGCAAGCGGGTGGCCGGGTTCACCAACAGCGAGGAGGCGGCCGTCGGTCTCACCGACGAGGTGCCGTTCCTGCTCGCCGACAAGCTCGGCGAGGCGGGCGCGCAGCACGTGCCGGCGCCTGATTTCACCGAGCACGTGGTGGTCGACGGGCGGCTGGTGACCGGCCAGAACCCGCAGTCCGCCCGCGCCGTGGCCGACGCCGTGGTGAAGCTGATCGCCTGAGTCAGATCCGGTAGTCGTCGGGCAGGCCGGTGGCACGCAGCTCGGGCGGCAGGTGGGCGACGTCGTTGAACGCGACGAGCGCCGGCGGGCCGCCCGAGCTGTAGCGGATCACGGTCAACCCGCAGTTCTGCTGGTTCAGCCCGATCCACCGGCGCGCCGGCGCGTCCACCGCGTGCAGTACCAGCCACGCGACCAGGAAGTTGTGGGTGACGACCAGCTCGCGTACGTCGCCCTCCGCGGGGGCGGTGGCGAACCGGGCCACCGCCTCCGCGGTCACGCGCGGCCCGTCGCGCCGCTCCCGCTCGGTGAAGCCGGCCAGGAACGCCGCGTACCGCTCGGGCAGGCCGGCCGGGTCGGTGTCGTGCGGCATGTGGTCGCCGGCGCGGTCGTCCTCGCGTACCGGAACACCCGGCAGCGACGCCGCGACCAGCGCGGCGGTCTCCGCGGCCCGCCGGGCCGGCCCATGGTGTACGGCGGTGAGCCCGGCCCCGCGCAGCCGCTCGCCCAGCAGCGTCGCCTGTCGGCGGCCGCGCTCGGACAGTCCGGTGTCCGCCTCCTCCTCCGGCCGATCCTGCTCGCCGTGACGGACCAGGTAGAGCAGGCGGGTGGGCATCGGCACCTCCACGGTCGGGGACCGCGAGACTAGCCCGCCGAGCGCCGCCCGGGTGGCCCGCCGGTCACGGGTGCTGGTGCATCTGCCCGATCCGGATGCGGTTGCCGAACGGGTCACGGATGCCGAAGTCGATGCCGTACGGCCGGTCGGTCGGCTCGTCGGTCACCTCCACGCCCTTCGCGACCAGGTCCGCGTACGTCTTGTGCGCGTCGTCGGTGGTGAAGAACAGGAAACCGCCGGCGGCGCCCTTGGTGAGCAGTTCCCGGACCTGCTCGGCCGTCTTCGGGTCCAGAGCCGGCGGACCCGGCTTCTCCAGCAGGATCTCCCGGCCCGGGTCACCCGGCACGTTCACGGTGAGCCAGCGCATGAAACCGAGGTCCTGGTCGGTGCTGACCTCCAGGCCGAGCTTGCCGACGTAGAAGTCGAGCGCCTCGTCCTGGTCGAGCACGTAGATCTGGGAGCGGGAAGTCGAAGTCATCGTCATGCCGACGACGCTAGAGCAGCGCCCCGACCTGCTGCTTATCCGAAACTGCGCAGTCCCGCCGTCGAGCCACCTCGCCCGAGTTGCGTCTTTTGTCCGCGCGGGGACACCGCCCGGACATCCGCTGTTAACGTCCCCGTGACATACGCCGGGGGTTACACGATGCAGCTGATGGTGGCCTGGGCCGCGACCGGGGCGTTGCCACAACCGCGCCTCGATGCCGCCGTGGCCCGGTTCGACAAGGCCGTGGCCGACCTCGTACCCGAAAGCTGGCACCGCCGGCGCTTCGGCGGCACCGACTGGGGCGTGCTGGTGCTGCACCCGGCCGATCCGGGCGGATACCGGTGGCCGCCCGTCGCCACCGACGGCCCCGTCACCGCCGTCTCCGTGGGCATCCCGGTAGGGGCCGACGGCGACGACCCGGTGACGCTCGCCAACCGCCTGCTCACCGGCGAGGACGTGCACCGGGACGTCGTACCGCCGTTCGCGCTGCTCGCACTCGACCGCGACCGTCTCGCCCTGCAACAGGACTGGCTGGGCATGGCCCGGGTGTTCACCGGCGCGGCCGACGGGATCACCGCCTGGTGCACCCGGCCCGGTCTGCTCGCCGACTTCCTGCACGGCGAGGCCCGCCCCGACCCGGCCGGCTGGACGTCGTACCTGCTCACCGGCCATTTCGGCGGCGACCTCTCACCGCTCGCCGGCATCCGGCTGCTCCAGCCGGGCGAGCGGGTCACCGGCCGCCGCCGCGCCGACGGCGGCTGGCAGCTCACCACCGAGATCCGGTACGCCGCCGACGACGTGGTCCGCAGCGGCCTCGCCGACCGGGACCGGCCGACCGACGAGCGGCTGGACCTGGCCGCTGACGCGTTGACCCGATCCGTCGCCGGCCTGCACCGGCTGCACGACGGCGAGGTCACGCTCGGTCTCTCCGGCGGCAAGGACTCCCGGCTCATCGCCGCGACGCTCGTCGCCGCCGACCGTACGCCGGACCTGGTCACCAACGACGACACCCCCGCCGAGGGCGACGTGGCCCGCGAGCTGGTGCGGCTCCTGCGGGACCGGCGCGGCCTGGAGCTGCCGCACCGCCTCACACCCGCAGCGCCGCCGGAAACCGTCCTCGGCACCGGCCTCCGGGACCGGGCGCGACGGCTCGCCGCGCTGCACGACCACCAGTTCCCCTCGACCTACCTGACGCGCCCGGCGGCGCGGACCCGGCTGCCTGACGAGGTACGCCCGCCGAGCCTCACCGGAGCGGCAGGCGAACTGGTGGTCGGCTTCTGGTATCCCCGCCCCGACGCCGACCCGGCGCCCACGCCCGAGCAGGCGGCCATGAGCAAGCTGCTGGCGGCCGTGCCGCGCGGGACCACGACGCCCGAGGCGCTGGCCGCCGAACGGGACCGCGTCACCGCGCTGACGGCCCACGCCCGAGAGCTGGGCCTACGCGACGAGCACCTGATCGACTACGTCTACCTGGTCGAGCGGATGCGCCGCTGGTGCACAGCCGCGTACACCACGGGCATGGTCACCCCGTTCCTGGCGCCCGGCTTCGTCGCGGCCAGCTTCGCGTTCACCGCGGCCGAGAAGCGGGCGCGACTTCCGCACACCGCGCTGATCGCCCGGCTCGTACCGGAGTGGGCGGACGTGCCGTTCGTCAGCTCCGCCACCGGACCGTCCCGTGCCACCCGGATCTGGGAGGGCGACGGCGTCGCCGCCGTGGCCGACCTGCTGGACACCGTCCACGGGCCGCTCACCGAGCTGATCCGGCGTCCGGCCGTGGAGCGGGAGCTGCGTACCGCCGCCCGGGGCGGCCGGCCCGATCCGCGGGTGCTGGCCCAGTTCACCGCGCTGGCGGTCGCCTCCGAACGGCTGGAACCCGACTTCACCGGGCCGTCGACCGGCGCCACCTACGAGCGGGTCACCGCGCCGCCGCTCCCGCGTACGCCACCGGAGAGCCGGCTGGCCGGACTGCGCTGGCTACGGCGGACCCGGCTCGGTGACCGGCTCTGGGTCATGGTGCGGCGGAGGGTGCGGGGCCGCTGACCGCTGCGGCTTCCCCGGCGGCGGCCGGCTTGCGGGTGGCGACCGGCTGGCTGGCGGTGGCCGGCTGGCCGGCGGTGGCGCTCGGGCGCATCCAGGCCTTGGTGAAGCAGCTCGGGACGTCGGCCGGCGCGGCCTTGCGGCGCCGGTAGGCCGACGGCGACTCACCGACGATGCCGTGGAACGTCCGGCTGAACGTGCCCAGGCTGCCGAAGCCGACCAGGTGGCAGATCTCGGTGACCGGTTCGCCGGTGCACGCCAGCAGGTACATGGCGCGTTCCACCCGTCGGCGTTGCAGGTAGCGGTGCGGCGTCTCGCCGAAGGTGGCCCGGAAGGTGCGGATGAAGTGCGCCTCCGAGACGTGCGCGATCCGGGCCAGGGCGGGGATGTCGAGCGGCTGCGCGTACGCCCGGTCCATCGCGTCGCGGGCGCGCAGCATCGCCCGGTTGGACTCCTCGACCGCGCGACTCATCGCTGGTCAGCCTACTGCGCGTGCCGCGCCCCGCACCGTCTACGGCTGGTCCAGGAGGCTCTTGGCCATGATGTGCTCGCGGCGCACGCCGTCGGGCATCAGGCCGCCGACTTCGCCCGTGTCCCGGAAGCCGTTGCGCAGATACAGGGCCCACGCGGTGGGGTTGCCCTCCGCCACGGCGAGCCGCAGCGTCCGCGCGCCTGCCTGCCGGGCCCACTGCTCGACCTCCTGGACGAGGTGGTCGCCCACGCCCCGGCCGCGTCCGACGGGTGCCACGTACATCGAGATCAGCTCGACCACCCCGTCCTGCTCGGTCGGCATCCCGCTGGCCATCCCGACCGGTTGCCCGTCGAGCATCACCACGACGTTGTACGAGCCGGGGACGGCCAGCCGCCCGCGCCAGCGTTCCTCGCGGTCGCCGTCGCCCTGCCAATCAGCCAGTCGGGCGCCGAAGGCGTACCCGGCCTCGGCGAGCGCGGCGAGCCGCAGTTCCCGCCACACCTTCCAGTCGTCCTCGCCGAGGACGCGCGTTTCGAGCATGCGGAGAGGGTGGCGCAGGCCTGCCGAGCAGGCAACCGGTATCCGGCAACCGTGACGATCGGGTGTTGTCGAATCCCGCCCGAGTCGGGTCTAGCCTGAAGTCGGCAGGCTCAGCCAGGTCGAAGAGGGCACGGACAGTGCCCAGCGGGGAGAAGACATCGTGGAACGTGTGACGGGCATCGGCGGCGTCTTCTTCCGCGCCCACGACCCGGACCGGATCAACCGCTGGTACGCCACCCATCTCGGGGTCGAGCTGGCACCGGAGTCCTACGACGTGTCCTCCTGGTGGCAGAAGCCCGGTCCTACCGTCCTGGCGGCCATGTCGGCGGACTCCGAGCACTTCGGCGGCCCCGAGCACTCCTGGTCGCTCAACTTCCGGGTCGTCGACCTGGACGCGATGGTCGACCAACTGCGCGATGCGGATATCGACGTCGAGGTGGACCCCGAGGAGTACCCGAACGGCAGGTTCGCGAGCCTCAGAGACCCAGAGGGCAACATGATCCAGCTCTGGGAGCCCGCGGGGGCCGACGCCCGTGGGCCCGCCTGACCCCTCGCGGGTGTACCGTCAGGTCGCTGCTGACGGAGCCGGGCGTCCCGCGGCGACATCGGCCCCGGAACGCCTTGTGGAACTGGAGCCCCCGGCCGGGATCGAACCGGCGACATCTCGCTTACAAGGCGAGTGCTCTGGCCAGCTGAGCTACAGGGGCGCGTGCGTCGGGCTCAGCATAGCGACTGAGCCCCGGAATTCCCGCCTCGCAGGGCTCCCGAGCACGGAAAACGTCGGCATCCCGACCGGTACGACCGATGGATCATCGCTCGGCCGCGCTCACAGGTGGGGAGATTGATGCCTCACAGTGCCTTCCTGACCGTTATGCGTATGCCATCCGTCCCACCCGACGTGCCACGTCTTGGCACGATCGCGAAAGCCGTTTACCGTGCAGTGACACGGACGACACTCCGGTCGGCCTCGGCTGCCTGAGCGACGACCCCGTTGGCCGGTGCCTTGGGCGCCGGTCGCTCCTTCACTCGGATCGTCCGGCACGTTCCTGCCGGTGAAAGGAAGCGCTCCATCATGGCTACGGTCACCTACGCGAAGGCGTCCCGGATCTATCCGGGCACCGAGCGCCCCGCCGTCAACCAGCTCGACCTCCAGATCGGCGACGGGGAGTTCCTCGTCCTGGTCGGCCCGTCCGGCTGCGGCAAGTCCACCAGCCTCCGGATGCTCGCCGGCCTGGAGGACGTCGACGACGGCGCGATCTACATCGACGACCGGGACGTCACCCACCTCCCGCCGAAGGCCCGCGACATCGCGATGGTCTTCCAGAACTACGCCCTGTACCCGCACATGACGGTGTACGAGAACATGGCGTTCGCGCTCAAGCTGCGCAAGACCTCGAAGTCGGAGATCGACCGGCGGGTCAAGGAGGCGGCCGGGCTGCTCCAGCTGGAGGAGTTCCTCAGCCGCAAGCCGAAGGCGCTCTCCGGCGGTCAGCGCCAGCGTGTCGCCATGGGTCGCGCGATCGTCCGCGAGCCGCAGGTCTTCCTCATGGACGAGCCGCTGTCGAACCTCGACGCCAAGCTGCGCGTGCAGACCCGTACCCAGATCGCCTCGCTGCAGGCGAAGCTGGGCGTCACCACCGTCTACGTCACCCACGACCAGGTCGAGGCCATGACCATGGGTCACCGGGTGGCGGTCATGCTCGACGGCGTGCTCCAGCAGGTGGACACCCCGCGGGCGCTCTACGACACCCCTTCCAACGTCTTCGTCGCCGGCTTCATGGGCTCCCCGGCCATGAACATCAAGACGGTGAAGCTGACCGAGCAGGGCGGCGCGTTCGCCGAGATGATCGTGCCGCTGACCCGCGAGCAGGTCCAGGCGGCCGGCTCCGAGGGCGGCGACGGCAAGGTCACCGTCGGCTTCCGGCCGGAGGACTGCGACCTGGTCAGCCCGTCCGAGGGCGGCATGCCGGTCGTGGTCGAGCTGGTCGAGGACCTCGGCTCGGACGCCAACGTCTACGGCCACGCCGCGCTGGAGGGCCACAACGAGCGGTTCGTGGTCCGTACCGACCGCCGCAGCATGCCGAACATGGGCGACACCGTGTTCGTCAAGCCGCGTACCGGCCGCAGCCACGTCTTCCACGCCGCCACCGGCCAGCGGATCTGACGTACGCGAGAAAGGGGCGGCCCGCCACGGCGGACCGCCCCTTTTCGTTGCTCTCGATCAGGCCTCGACGGACCGGCGGCGGGCGACCTCGGCGAGCGTGACCGCGGCGGCGACGCTGGCGTTGAGCGACTCCACGTCGGAGACCATCGGGATGCTGACGGTCAGGTCGCAGGTCTCGCCGACCAGGCGGGACAGCCCGCGCCCCTCCGAGCCGACCACCACGACGAGCGGACCGACGGCGGCCTCCAGGTCGTACAGGTCGGTCTGTCCGTCGGCGTCGAGGCCGACCACGACGAAGCCGGCTTCCTTGCACGCCTTGAGCGACCGGGTCAGGTTGGTGACCTGGGCGACGGGCACACGCGCGGCTGCGCCGGCGCTGGTCCGCCAGGCGGTCGCGGTGATCCCGGCGGCACGCCGTTCGGGTACGAAGACACCCTGCGCGCCGAACGCGGCGGCCGACCGGATGACCGCCCCGAGGTTTCGCGGGTCGGTGACGCCGTCCAGCGCGACCAGCAGCGGTGCGGCCTGCTCCAGCGCGGCGGCTACCAGGTCGTCGAACGGCTCGTAGGCGAACGGCGGCACCTGGAGGCCGACGCCCTGGTGCAGCACCCCGCCGGTCATCCGGTCCAGCTCGGCGCGGCTGACCTCGAGGATCGCGATGCCCCGGTCGGCGGCGGTCCGGACGATCTCCTTGACCCGGTCGTCGACGTCGATGCCCTGCGCGGTGTAGAGCGCTGTCGCGGGCACCTGGGTGCGCAGCGACTCCAGCACCGGGTTGCGCCCGACCAGCAGTTCGGGGCTGTCCTTCGCCGGGTTGGCCTTGCGGCCCGGCGCGACCCGGGGACCGCCCCGGCCGCCGGGCTTGCCCTTGCCGCCCTTGAGCGGCACACCGGCCCGGCTGCCCTTGCCCCAGGTGGTGTCCTTGGTGCCGGGCTGGCCGATCTTGGGCGCGCGGCCCTCCTCGGCGGCGGCACGGCGCTCCTTGTCCTGCTTCCAGGCGGTGCGCTGGGGCAGCTTCTCGGTGCCCGAGTACGCCTTGTGCCAGGGCCGCTCGTCGGCGGGCAGCGTGCGACCCCGCCCGGCGAGCGAGTCCTTGTTCTTGCCACCGGTGCCCTTGGGGGCGCCCGCCTTCGGCGTCAGTCGCCGGCCACGGCGCTGCGAGTTGCCGGCCATCAGTCCTGCTCTCCAATAGTCCAACGCGGGCCCTGGGGGGTGTCCTCGACGACCACGCCGGCCTGCTTGAGCTGGTCGCGTACGGCGTCGGCGGCAGCCCAGTCCTTGCGGCTGCGGGCCTGCGCGCGCTGCTCCAGGGCCAGCGCGATCAGGGAGTCCACCACGCCGCGCAGGTCGTCCGTGCGGCCGCCGCCGGTCCAGGCCGGGTCCAGGGGGTCGACGCCGAGGATATCCAGCATCGCCCGGGTGGCGGCCAGCGTCGTGCGGACGGTCACATCGTCCCCGGCGGTGAGCGCGGTGTTGCCGTCGCGGACCACCTCGTGCAGCGCCGCCAGCGCCGCCGACGTGTTGAGGTCGTCGTCCATCGCGGCCACGAACCCGGCCGGCAGGTCGCCGGGCCGGCCCGGGCCGACCCGCTCGGCCGCCCGCTGCACGAAGCCCTCGATCCGCCGGTACGCGACGGCGGCCTCGCGCAGCGCGTCCTCGGAGTAGTCGATGCGGGACCGGTAGTGCGCGGCGACGTAGTAGTAGCGCAACTCCACCGGGCGGACGCCGAGCGCGGCCACGTAGTCGAGGTCGAGCGTGTTGCCGAGCGACTTGCCCATCTTGGTGCCGCCGATGCCGAGCAGGCCGTGGTGCACCCAGTAGCGGGCGAACGGCAGGTCCGCGGCCTGCGACTGGGCGATCTCGTTCTCGTGGTGCGGGAACGTCAGGTCGAGCCCGCCGCCGTGGATGTCGAACTCGGGACCGAGGTAGCGCCAGCACATGGCCGAGCACTCGATGTGCCAGCCCGGCCGGCCGCGGCCCCACGGCGACGGCCAGTAGGCGTCGGCCGGTTCGCCCGGCTTGGCGCCCTTCCAGAGCGCGAAGTCACGCGGGTCGCGCTTGCCCCGGTCGGGGGCGTCGCCGGCGGGCTGCATGTCCGCCGGGGACTGGCCGGACAGCGAGCCGTACGCGGGCCAGGAGGCCACGTCGAAGTAGACGTCGCCGGAGCCGTCGGTGGCCGGGTAGGCGTGACCGGTCTCGATCAGCCGGGCGATCAGCTCGTGCATCTCCGGGACGTGCCCGGTCGCCCGCGGCTCGTACGTCGGCGGGAGCACGTTCAGCGCCCGGTAGGAGGTGGTGAGGATCTGCTCGTTCGCGTACGCGATCGACCAGAACGGCCGGTCCTGCTCCATCGCCTTGGCCAGGACCTTGTCGTCGATGTCGGTCAGGTTGCGGATGAACGTGACCTCGAAGCCCTTGCTGAGCAGCCATCGGCGCAGCACGTCGTAGTTGACGCCGGAGCGAAGGTGACCGATGTGCGGCGGGGCCTGGAGCGTGAGACCACACAGGTAGACCCCCACCTTGCCGGCTTCCCGCGGGACGAAGTCCCGCACCGATCGGGTGGCGGTGTCATACAGGCGTAGCGTCACCTCACAAGGGTAGCCGTCCGCACATTTCCGGGTTGGCCGGAGCCGGGTCGTACGCTGCGTGCTGTGGACACGGCGGCGCGCACGGGAGAGACGGCACAGACCCTGGACCGGGGCCTGCGGCTGCTGCACCTGGTCGCGGACGCGCCGGGCGGGCTCACAGTCACCGAGGCGGCGCACCGGCTGGGCATCGGCCGGGCGGCCGTCTACCGGCTGGTCGGCGCGCTGACCGGCCACGGGATGCTCCGGCGTGACGGCAAGGGCCGCCTGCGCATCGGCGTGGGCGTGCTGCACCTGGCCCGCCGCGCCCAGCCGCTGCTGGCCGAGGGCGCGCTGCCCGCGCTGCGCCGGCTCGCCGAGGGCACCGGGGCGACCGCCCACCTCACGGTGGTCGAGGGCGGCGAGGGGGTGGCGCTCGCGGTGGTCGAGCCGAGCTGGACGTCGTTCCACGTGGCGTACCGGACCGGCACCCGGCACCCGCTGGAACGGGGCGCCGCCGGCCGGGCGGTACTGGCCGGGCGGGCCGGCGATCCGGGGCCGGTGAGTACCAGCGGCGAGCTTCAATCAGGCGCATACGGGGTGGCGGCGCCGGTGCTCGGTGTGCCTGGGCTGGAGGGGAGCGTCGGGGTGGTGTCGCTGACCCCGCTCGACGTGGCGGACGTCGGCGCCCAGGTCACCGCCGCCACCGAGGCGGTCGCCGCCGCGCTCTCCTGACCCCGCATGCCCTCACGCCCTCACGCCCTCACGCCCTCGCGCCCTCGCGCCCTCGCGCCAGCTCGGGGAAGTGGCTGCATCAACGCGGCCCGGACACCGCCACCTCCCCGAGGTGGAGTCGATCAAGCCAGCTCAAGGCACCGGCGGCCATACGGCCCAGCCCACCCCGGAACCCTCACTCCACACACCCTCACGCCAGCTCGGCGACGTGGCTGCATCAACGCGGCCCGGATGCCGCCACCTCCCCGAAGTGGAGTGGATCATGCGCTGATCGAGGGCCATAGCACACGGACAGGGGCGGTCGGGGGTTGTCCACAGGGCGCGGCGGGTGGCACGGCTGCGGCTGTCCACAGGGGTACCGATCTCGACCCGTGCCCCGCCACGCTCGTCACATGCCACCTCATCCTCATCGACCATCGGAGTTGGCCTGGCAGGTCTTCCGGGGCTCGGAAGCGATCCGGCGCGGGCTGCTGTCCCGGCACCATCTGCGGGGCGCGTCCTGGATCCGGCTCCGGCAGGACGTCTACGCCGACGCGCGACTCGACCGCGACCACGCGCTGGCCTGCCGCGCGGCGCTACTACGCATGCCACCCGGTGCGGCGATCGCCGGCCCTTCGGCGGCCTACCTGCACGGGGTCGAGCACGCCGCCGACTTCACCGACGACGTGCACGTCCTGCTGCCGGCCACGGTCCGGGCCGACTCCCAGCCGGGTGTCCGGGTGCACCACGCCCCGATGTCGAGCACCCGCAGCGGCCTCCTGGTCCCCGCCGCCGCCGCAGCCGCGCGAACGAGCCCACCCGCCGGCACCAACCCACCCGCCGACACGAACCCATACGCAGGCACGAACCCATACGCAGGCACGAGGTCGCCCACCGACACGAAGCCACCCGCAAGCACGAGGTCGCCCGCAAGCACGAGCCCACCCGCAAGCACAAGGTCGCCCGCCGGCACGAAGTCGCGCGCCGGCACGAGGTCGCCCGTCGCGGCGTCGTCCGCGGCGGACCGCCCACCGGGCACACCGGGCCGGACCAGATCGCCGAATCCGGCCGACTCCCGCAGGGCGCCCGGACCGCACGGCCCGGCCACCCCGCCGGCTTCAACCGCCGCATTGAACCCGTTCGCGGGGTCGTACCCCGGCGCGGAAATGATCCTGGCCGGGCCGCCGCCCCGCACCGAGCCGGCCGCCTGTGCCTGGGAGACAGCGGTCTGGGCCGATCCCGTCAAGGCGGTCGGCATCATCGACGGGCTGCTGCGTACCGGTTCGGTGAACCGGTCGGCGCTGGCGAGCGAGGCGGCCCGGAACGCCTGCCGCCCCGGTGGGCGGCGAGCCGCGTGGGTGTTCGGCCTGACCGACGGGCTGGCCCAGTCCCCGCCCGAGTCCCACCTGCGGGTCCGCCTCGTCCTCGCCGGCCTGCCCCGCCCGGTGGCCCAGTATCCGGTGCGGGTGCCGACCGGCCTGATCCTGCACCCCGATCTGGCCTGGCCGGAGTTCCGGGTCGCCGTCGAGTACGACGGTCAGTGGCACTCCGACGCGGACCGGATGCACCTCGACCGGCGGCGGCTCAACCAGCTCGTCTCGGCCGGCTGGCTCGTGTTGCACGTGACCGGCCGCCGTCTGCGTAAGGAGTTCCCCGCCCTGGTGCGGGAGATCCGGGCGGCACTGGTGGCCCGGGGGTGGCGGCCGTGACACCGGCCGGAACGCCGAGGTGGCGGCGTCCGGGAAACTCCGGACACCGCCACCTCGGGGAAACTGTCGTTACGGTCGAACGTTGGGCTTGACCGGGGTCTTCACTGCGGCGTAGGCGTCGACGATGCCGTAGCCGTAGAAGCCGTTGAAGTTCAGCGAGCCCGCGCAGTACGCGTCGAACTCGGCGTCCCGGCCCTCGTTGGTGTAGCTCTGCAGCCGCGGCTCCGGGCAGGCGTGCTCGGCCGCCGTCCGGTAGAGGTGCTGCTCGACCAGGTTCGGCGCCATGCCGTAGCCGTTGCGGCCCTGCTTCTTGCCGTGCTTGCTCACGATCAGCGCCGCCACGCCCGAGACGTGCGGGGACGCCATCGAGGTGCCCTGGAGGTAGGTGTAGTAGCCACACTCACCCTTGGCGGTGCACTGCTTGAACACCGAGTTCTCGAAGCCGGCGACGATGTCGCCGTTCTCGTCGACCGACCCCTCCTCCTGGAGCACCTTCTTCGGGTACGTGGAGAGGATCATGTTGGCGTCGGTGCGGTACGTGTCGGTGCCGAAGCCGTCCCGGAACCAGCCACCCGGCGCCGCCACCGAGATCTGCTCGGTGCCGTAGTTCGAGTAGTCCGACTTCTTGCCGGACGGGCCGACCGCCGACACGCCGATCACGTGCGGGCCCTCGACCGGCAGGTCCCAGCAGGTCGCGTTGTCGATCGGGCGCGGGTACGGGTCGGCGCCGTAGTCCGGGCTGCTCACGTCGGTGCGCGGCGCGCCCAGGTCCTCGTGGTTGTTGCCGAGCGAACCGACGAGCGTGACGCCCTTGTGGTGGGCGAAGTTCAGCGCCCGCTTCATCGCCTCGATGACGGTCCGCTGCTCGGCCTGCGCCTCCGGCGAGTCCGCCGGGTTGGCGGTGCAGTTGTAGAGCCACGGGTCGACGTAGAAGGACATGTTCACCACGTCCAGCCCGGAGCGGCCCGCGTGCACCAGGGAGTTCACCACCGGGTTGAGGAAGAAGTAGCCGCTGTCCTGGCCACCCTTCAGCTCGACCAGGGAGACGTTCGGGGCCACGCCGGAGAGGCCGAAGCCGTTCGCGGCGGCGCCGATGGTGCCGGCCACGTGCGTGCCGTGCCCGCCGTCGTCGGTGCCGACCGGGTCGAGGCAGCTCGCCACCTCGCACGGGCCGTCGACCTCGGGGATGTCCGGGGCGAAGTTTCGCGACAGCGCCCAGTTGAAGTTGGGCGCGAGGTCGGGCTGGCTGGCGTCGACGCCGGTGTCCAGGATGCCGACGGTGACCCGGCGGTCGCCCGGCTCGATCTTGCGGGCCTTGTCGGCCCGGATCATGTCCAGGCCCCAGAGCTTGTCGTCGAGCGGGTCCATCTTCTTGCCGTTGTTCCTGGCGGCCTTGCCCTTGGTCGCCGCGGCGGCCAGCAGGTGCTCCTGCTCGACCCGGTCCAGCTTCGGCTTGCGGCCGATCGCCTTCTCCTCGGCGGCGCCGACCAGCGCGCCGGCCGCGGTGGCCCGGCTGGCGAAGTCCGCCCGGTCGCTGGTGACCTGGAACAGGCCGACGTCGTCGGTGCGGGCGACGACCTTGCCACCGGCGGCGGCGATCGCGGCGATCGCGGCGTCGGTGGAGACGCCGCTCTCGGCCAGCACGGTGAAGGTCCGGGTGTCCGACGGCGCGGCGTTCGCCGGGATGCTCAGACCGGTCACCGTGAGTGCCAGCGAGGCCGCAGCCGCGACCGCGCCGACGGTGAAGCGCTTGCTCACCACATCAGATCCTCTCGTTGAGGGACGTGGTGTCATCCCACATCACGGGAGCGGGTTCCGCCAGATCGACGTCCGTTATCGGCGGCAACTAGGCATTCGCGTTCGCCACGGTGGTGAGCACCGTGGACAGTCCGGCGAGCGTGGACACTTCGGCGTCCGGTTCGAGGCCCCGCGGGCGGGGCAGTCCGGCCCGGTTGAGCCAGACGGCACGCAGTCCGGCCCGCTGGGCGGCGGCCACGTCGTGCTCCGGCGAGTCGCCCACGTGGACGATGCGCGCGGCGGGCAGCCCGGACGCCGCCACCACCGCCGTGAAGAACTCCGGCGCCGGTTTCTTGGGCACGCCGCCCTCGTGCGCGTACACCTCGAAGGCGAACTGCCCGGCGAGGCCGCAGCGTTCGGCGCGGCTGTTGCCGTTCGTGGCGAAGCCCAGCACGTGGTGCGGGCGCAGCGCCGCCAGCGCGGGCAGCACGTCCGGGAAGGGGCGGCTCAGCGCGTACCGGCGGGCGAAGAACAACGCCGCGAACTCGTCCAGGTCCGCCTCCAGCCCGGCCCGGGCCAGCGAACGGGCCAGGGCGGCCCGCCGGATCTCCTGCACCGGGGCGGCGCTGAGCGCGCCGAAGACCGCACCCCAGTCCCCCTCCAGGTCCGCGAGCGCCACGGCGGCCGCCGCCGGGGTCCGCCGCCGCATCTCGTCGAGTACGGCGACGAGCGCGCCGGTGACCGCCGGGCGCAGGTCGACGAGTGTCTCGTCGGCGTCGAAGACGACGGCGCCGCGCGGCCCGCTCATCGCTCGCCGGTCAGCACCGGCTCGGCCCGCGCAGTCGCCGAGGTCGACGGTGTGCCCCGCAGTTCGTCCGCCCGGACCAGGGCGACGCCGCCCAGGATGAGCGCCCCGCCGGCCAACTGGATCAGGTTGGGCAGTTCGTCGAGCACCAGCCAGGCGATCAGCACCGCGAACATCACCTCGGTCAGCCCCACGAAGGAGGACAGCCGTGCCCCGAGCAGCCGGGTGCCGGCGACACCGGCGAGGTACGCGACCACGGCGGCGATCAGCGACAGCCCGGCGATCGGCACCAGCCAGCTCACCCGGTGCCCGCCGAAGGTGACGTCGGCGGTGCCGGCCGCGAGCGGCAGCGCTCCGATGCCGCCGAGCAGCAGCAGCGCCACCGCGCCGACGGCCATGCCACCGCTGGCCATCACCACCGAGGGCAGGCCCGCGTCGATCCGCCCGGCGATGACGAAGTATCCGGCCAGCCCGACGCCCGCGCCGAGGCCCCAGAGCACGCCCACCGGGTCGAGTCGTCCGGCGCCGGTGAGGTCGAGGACGAGCCCCAGCCCGCACAGGGCGGTGACCGAACCGGCCACCGTGAGCAGCCGGGGGCGCTGACCGTGGACCAGCCACATCCATCCGACCACGAGCACGATGCCGAGGTATTCCAGCAGGAGCGCCACGCCGACCGGGAGGTAGCGGACCGCGTTGAAGAAGCAGGCCTGCGCCGTGGCCACGCCGAGCAGCCCGAACAGCACCACGCTTCCCGCGTTACGGCGCAGCACTGTCCACCTGCCGCGCAGCGCCAGCACGGCGGGGACGGCGAGCACCAGCGCGGCGATGCCGACCCGGGCGATCACCACGGCGACCGCCGACCACTCGCCGGTGATCAGCGGGCGGGCGAAGGTGCCCGAGGTGGCGAACGTGATCGCGGAGAGCAGTGCCAGGCCGAGCCCGACGCTTGACCGTTCACGCATCGGCATCTCCTGGTCATGAGTCAAGGGAGGTTATGCTGATGACGCTAGGCGTAGCCTCCGACAGGAGTCAAGTTGCTTTTCGCCCATGACACCGAATGCGCGCTGGTCAGCGTCGCCGCACTGGTGAACACCGCCGGCGACGACCGGGAAGGGCTGCCCGACGTGGCCGCCCTGGACGCCTTCTTCACCGCCCACGGGTGGAGCGGCCGGCACGAGCACACCGACGCCGAACTGCGCCAGGTCCGCGCGCTGCGGCCCCGGCTGCGCCGCATCTGGTACGCCGACACCGACGAGGTGGTGACGATCGTCAACACGCTGCTGCGCGAGTCGCACGCGCTGCCGCAGCTCGTCCGGCACGACGACGAGCCGTACCACCTGCACGCCGTGCCGCGGGACGCGCCGCTGGCGACCCGGATGGCGGTCGAGGCCGCGATGGCGATGGCCGACCTGGTCCGGATGGGCGAGCTGAGCCGGCTGCGGCACTGCGACCACCCCGACTGCGACAACGTGCTCGTCGACCTGTCCCGGAACCGGTCCCGCCGGTTCTGCGACGCCGGGTGCGGCAACCGGGCCGCGGTGAGCGCCTACCGGGCCCGCAGGGCCGCCGCGTCCCACTCCTGACGCGTCGCGGGCCAGGCGTCGCGGCGCAGCTCGTACTCCACCTCGCCGTGCTCCGTACCCGGGATCGGGTCGTCGAAGGCCAGGTGGAAGGTGCGGACGTAGCGCAACCCGGCGCGGGCCATGACCGCGCGGGAGCGGTCGTTGACGGCCATCGTCTGGGCCCACACCCGGCGGACGCCGACCGTGTCGAACGCGTGCCGCACCAGCGCCCGCGCGCCCTCGGTGGCCAGCCCGTGTCCCCACGTCGCGCGGCGCAGCCGGTAGCCCAGCTCCGCCTCGCCGCCGTCGTCGGACGGGTCGAGCGAGTGCCAGCCGAGGAACTCTCCGGTGAACCGGTCGAGCGTCGCCCAGCGGCCGAGCCCGGGATGCCGGGCGTACTGCGCGAGCACCCGGGGCAGCACCTCGTCCCGGTACGTCCCGGCCTGGGTCGGCGCGCCACCCGTCAGGAAGCGCATGACCTCCGGATCGGCGTCCAGCGCCACCAGCCGATCCACGTCGTCCATCGTGAACCGGCGCAGCGTCAGCCGCGCGGTCTCCAGCAACACGCCGCCGTCGTCACGCACGGTCGGATCATGCCGCGCCCACTGTGACGGGTCGAGGCAATTACCGGCGGCGGCTCAGGGGTGGGTCATCCGGAGCAGGTCCAGGGCCTCGTCCAGCTGGGTCTCGGTGAGCGTGCCCGAGTCGACGTGCCCCCGGGCGATCACCACCTCGCGGATGGACACCTGCTTGGCCAGCGCCTCCTTGGCGATCGAGGCGGCCTCGTCGTACCCGAGGTGGCGGTTGAGCGGGGTGACGATCGACGGTGAGCCCTCCGCGTACGCCAGGCAGACCTCGGCGTCAGCGACCAGGCCGGCCACCAGCCGCTCGGCGAACAGGCGGCTGGACGCGGCGATCAGCTTGATCGACTCCAGCAGGTTGCGGCCCATCACCGGGAGCATCACGTTCAGCTCGAAGTCGCCCTGCGACCCGGCGAAGGCCACCGCGGCGTCGTTGCCGATCACCTGGGCGCAGACCTGCCGCATCGCCTCGGCCACCACCGGGTTCACCTTGCCCGGCATGATCGACGACCCCGGCTGGAGGTCGGGGATGCGCAGCTCACGCAGCCCGGCGCGAGGGCCGGAGCCCATCCAGCGCACGTCGTTGGCGATCTTGTAGAGGCCGACCGCGATGGTACGGAGCTGGCCGGACGTCTCCACCAGCGCGTCCCGGGCGCCCTGCGCCTCGAAGTGGTTGCGCGCCTCGGTCAGCGGCAGCCCGGTCGACTCCCGCAGCTTGCCGATCACCCGGTCGGCGAAGCCCAGCGGCGTGTTGATGCCGGTGCCCACAGCGGTGCCACCCAGCGGCAGCTCGGCCAGCCGGGGCAGCGCCGACTCCAGCCGCTCGACGCCGTAGCGCACCTGCGCGGCATACCCGCCGAACTCCTGCCCGAGCGTGACCGGCGTGGCGTCCATCAGGTGGGTACGCCCCGCCTTGACCACCGTCTCGAACTCGGCCGCCTTCTCCTCCAGCGCGCCCGCGAGCTGCTTCAGCGACGGGATCAGATCCTCCACCACGAACTGGGTGGCGGCCAGGTGGATCGAGGTGGGGAAGACGTCGTTGCTGGACTGCGACGCGTTGACGTGGTCGTTCGGGTGCACGTCACGGCCCAGCTCGCGGCTCGCCAGGGTGGCGATCACCTCGTTGGTGTTCATGTTGGACGACGTGCCGGAACCGGTCTGGAACACGTCCACCGGGAACTGGTCGTCGTAGCCGCCCTCGGCGACGTGCGCGGCGGCGGTGGCGATCGCCTGCGCCACGTCCGCGTCGATCACCCCCAGCTCACCGTTCACCAGGGCCGCCGCCCCCTTGATCTGCGCCAGGGCCTTGATCTGGGCCGGTTCCAGCCCGCGCCCCGAGATCGGGAAGTTCTGCACCGCGCGCTGGGTCTGCGCCCGCCACAGCGCCTCGGCGGGCACCTCCACCTCGCCCATCGAGTCGCGTTCGGTCCGGTAGCCGGTCGCCTCTGGAGTCGTCACGCGTTCCATCCTGCCGCGCCACCGGTCGGTGTGCAGGGAAAGTGGCGCGGCCCTCAGCCCAGCTCGGCGAGCAGCCTCTCGGTCTCCCGCCGGTCCGGCGACTCGACCTGGCGGAACAGCGCCAGCGCCCGCCCGGCGTACCGGCGGGCCTGGTCGGGGTCGGTGTGACGCAGGCAGCGGGCCATGCCGTCGAGCGCGCAGGCCTGCTCGTAACGGGCGCTGAGCCGGGTGGCGTCGGTGAGCACCCGGCGGTGCAGGTCCAGCGCGCTGGCGACGTCCCCCTGGTCCAGCATCGCCCGGGCCAGCAGGTTCCGGGACGCACACTGCCCGCCCAGATCCCCGGCGTCGTTCATCGCCATCAAGGCCTCCCGATGCAGCGCGGCGGCCTGCTCCGGCCGGCCCTCCTCGCGCTCCATCATGCCCAGCTCGTTGAGCAGCTCGCCCTCGCCGTAGCGGTTGCCGATCTTGCGCTTCAACGTCAGACCGGTACGCAGGAGCCGCCGGGCCGGTCCACGCTCGCCGCGCCGGTGCCGGACCATGCCCAGGTGGCCGACGGCGTTGCCGAGCTGACGCGGGTCGCCGACCTGCCGGGCGAGCGCCAGATGGTGGCGGCACTTCCGCAGGGCCTCGTCGTACCGCCCGGACCACATCAGGCAGAGCGAGAGGTTGTTCAGCATGTTGGTCAGCGCGAACGGATCGTCCAGCCGGCGGGCGAGCGCGGCCGACGCGTCGTACATCTCGATGGCCTGCCTGTGGTGCCCGTCCACCGCGTAGGCCGTGCCGAGGTTGTCGAGCGCCTTCCGCAGCTCGACCGGCCGGTCGAGCCGCCGGTAGATGCCGACCACCACCTCCATCCGCCGGATCACCTCGGCGAAGCGCGCCCGGCGGTAGTCGGCCGACGCGAGATAGTTGTGCATCGTCGCCACGGCCTCGTCGTCGCCCAGACGCTCGGCGGCCCGCAGGCCGATCTGGTGCGTCTCGATCAGGTCGTCGAGGTGGCCGCCGTAGAAGTTGACGGTCCAGCCCACCCGGGCCAGCTGCCAGCTCTGCCGGAGGAAACCCTCGGCCTCCGCCAACCGGACCAACGCGGTCAGCGTCGACCGGTTCTCCTCCAGCCACGGCCGGCCGAGAACGACGGTGGCCGCCACCAGGTCGGGCCGTACCGGCTCCGATCGGGCGAAAATGCCGTGCGGAGCGGTCTGCTCCAGAGTCAGCGCGATGGCGGCGGCGACGTGCAGGTGATGATCGAGCAGCCGGGCGATCGCCGCCCGTCGCTCGTCGCCGGTCTCGCGCTCCGCCCCGAGCGTGTGGGCGTACTCCCGGATGAGGTCGTGCAACCGGTACCGGCCGGGCTCCACCTCCTCGACGAGGTGCGCGTCGACCAGTTCGTCGAGTGCGTCCTGCGCCTCCGACAGCGACAGCTCCGCGAGCACGGCCGCCACCCGGTTGTCGATGCGGCTGCCCGGGTGGAGTCCGAGCAGCCGGAACACCCGCTGCACCACCGGCGGCACCTGCTCGTACGACAGCGCGAAGGCACGCGCGACCGAGCGCTCCCCGACGGTCAGCTCCGCCAGGGGATCGGCCGCCCCGGCCAGGCGTTCGGCCAGGTCGGCCATCCGCCACCGCGGCCGGTGCGCGAGCCGCGCCCCGGCCAGCCGCAGCGCGAGCGGAAGGTGTCCGCAACGGCGCGCCACCTCCGCCGCCGCCTCCGGCTCGGCGTCGACCCGTTCCGCGCCGGCCACCCGGGCCAGCAGCTCGACCGCCTCGTCGGCATCGAGTACCGGCAGGGAGGTGGGCCGCCCCGCGTCCACGCCGACCAGCCTGCGGCGGCTGGTGATCAGCACGGTGCAGTCCCGCCCGTTGGGCAGCAGCGGGACGACCTGCGCGGCGTCCGCGGCGTTGTCGAGCACCACCACGGCCCGCCGGTCGGCCAGTTCGGAACGCCACATCGCCAGCCGGCCCGCCAGGTCGGCCGGAACCCGCTCGGCCGGCACACCGAGCTGCTGGAGCAGGATGGCCGCCGCAGCGGCAGTGCTCAGCGGGCTGCGGTCGCTGTGCCCGTGCAGGTCGACGAAGAGCTGCGCGTCGGGGAACCGGTCGACGAGCGCGCTCGCCACCTGAACGGCCAGTGTGGTCTTGCCGCTGCCGGCCATACCGTCCAGGAGCTGGACCCGGCTTCCCTCCTCGGCGACCTCCTTGACCAGCCGGGCCACGGTCTGCTGGCGCCCGGTGAAGTCGCTGATCGCCCGGGGCAGCGCCCGGACCGGCGCGGTGACCCGGCTCTCCGGCACGCCCAGCACCAGGTCGCCGCCGAGCACCCGCTGGTGCAACTCCTGCAACGCCGCGCCGGGCTCGATGCCCAGCTCCTCGGCGTAGATCCGGCGGCCCTCCCGGTAGACGGCGAGCGCGTCCGCCTGCCGGCCGACCGCCGAGAGAGCCAGCATCAGCTGCCCTCGCAGCCGTTCCCGCAGCGGGTTGTGCTCGACCGCCTCGGTCAGCTCGTCGACCAGTTCGGTCCCCCGGCGCAGCCGCAACTCGACGTCGACGCAGTCCTCCAGCACGGCGAGCCGCTGCTCGTCGAGCGCCTGGGCCCGCAGTCGCACCAGCCGGGCCGGGATACCGGCGAGCGCCGGACCGCGCCACAGCGCCAGCGCCGCCCGATAGTGACGGCGGGCCTCGGCAAACCGGCCGGCGGCGGCCTCGGCGCGGGCCGTCTCCACGGCCCGGGCGAACATGTCGGCGTCGAGGTCGTCCGGCTCGATCCGGATGCCGTAGCCCGCCGGGTCGGTGACGATGGTCCCGGCCGGCAGCCCGAGCGCCGCGAACCGCTGCCGCAGTCGCGACACACAGATCTGGAGCTGGGTCCGCGCGGTCGCCGGGGGACGCTCCTCCCAGACGGCGTCGACCAGATCCTCCACCGGCACCACCCGGCCGGGGCGCAGCAACAGCATGGCGAGCACGGTGCGATCCCGGCCCGCGGTGACGGTGGCTTCGCCGCCGCCGACCCGCAAGGGCCCCAAGATCCCGAATCGCATCCGCGCCCCCGCCTGCCGCCATGCAACTTCCAGCAGCGTAGCCCGGCGGTCACCGAGCGGCGCGGCGAGGCGATAGCGATCCGATAGCGACGGCGCACAGACTCGTCACCGGTTGTCGGTGACGACATCCGACGGGGGCGGTGCGCCTGTCCGGCCACCCTGCCGGGCAGGCGCACCGATGTCGATGCATGACGAACACGCCGAGGGGCGCCCGGACCATCCCGGGCGCCCCTCGTGTACGTCTGCCGTCAGCGCCGGCCGACGGTGAGGACCGGCTTGGTGACCTCGGCGAAGAAGTCGTTGCCCTTGTCGTCGACGACGATGAAGGCGGGGAAGTCCTCCACCTCGATCTTCCAGACCGCTTCCATGCCCAGCTCGGCGTACTCGAGCACCTCGACGTGCTTGATGCAGTCCTGCGCCAGGCGGGCGGCCGGGCCGCCGATCGAGCCGAGGTAGAAGCCGCCGTGGGCCTGGCAGGAGCGGGTGACCTGGGCGGACCGGTTGCCCTTCGCGAGCATCACCATCGAGCCGCCGGCCGCCTGGAACTTCTCCACGTACGCGTCCATCCGGCCCGCCGTGGTGGGACCGAACGAGCCGGAGGCGTAGCCCTCGGGGGTCTTCGCCGGGCCGGCGTAGTAGACCGCGTGGTCGCGGAGGTATTGCGGCATCGGCTCGCCCGCGTCCAGCCGCTCGGCGATCTTCGCGTGCGCGATGTCCCGGGCCACGACGAGCGGGCCGGTCAGCGACAGCCGGGTCTTCACCGGGTACTTCGACAGCTCGGCCCGGATCTCGTCCATCGGCCGGTTCAGGTCGACGCGGACGACCTCCTCGGTCTCCAGCGTCTCGTCGGTGACGTCGGGCAGGTAACGCGCCGGGTCGGTTTCGAGGCGCTCCAGCCAGACGCCCGACGGGGTGATCTTCGCCACCGCCTGCCGGTCGGCCGAGCAGGAGACCGCGATCGCCACCGGGCAGGAGGCGCCGTGCCGGGGCAGCCGGACCACGCGTACGTCGTGGCAGAAGTAGCGCCCGCCGAACTGAGCGCCGATGCCGAAGTTGCGGGTCAGCTCCAGCACCTCGGCCTCCAACTCCAGGTCACGGAAGCCGTGCGCGCTCATCGAGCCCTCGGTGGGCAGCGCGTCGAGGTACTTCGCGGAGGCGTACTTCGCGGTCTTCAGCGCGTACTCGGCGGAGGTGCCGCCGATGACGATCGCCAGGTGGTAGGGCGGGCAGGCCGCGGTGCCGATGAGCCGCAGCTTCTCCTCCAGGAACTGCATCATCCGCGTGGGGTTCAGCAGCGCCTTGGTCTCCTGGTAGAGGTAGGACTTGTTGGCCGAGCCGCCACCCTTGGCCATGAAGAGGAACTTGTACGCGTCGGCGTGGCCGTCCGGGTCCTCGGCGTACAGCTCCACCTGGGCGGGCAGGTTGCTGCCGGTGTTCCGCTCGTCCCACATGGTCAGCGGGGCGAGCTGCGAGTAGCGCAGGTTCAGCCGGGTGTACGCCTGATAGACGCCGCGCGAGATCGCCTCCGCGTCGGTGCCGTCGGTGAGCACGTGCCGGCCGCGCTTGCCCATCACGATCGCGGTGCCGGTGTCCTGGCACATCGGCAACACGCCGCCGGCCGCGATGTTGGCGTTGCGCAGCAGGTCGAGCGCGACGAAGCGGTCGTTCGGCGAGGCCGCCGGATCGTCGATGATCGCGCGGAGCTGAGCCAGGTGGGCCGGGCGCAGGAAGTGGGCGATGTCGTGCATCGCCTCGGCCGTCAGCGCGGTCAGCGCGCCCGGATCCACTGTGAGGAACCGGCGGCCCCCGGGGCCGTTGACGACGTCCACGCCCTCGTCGGTGACCAGGCGGTATTCGGTCTGGTCGGGACCGGTCGGCAGCAGGGGTGCGTACGAGAAGGCGGCGGCACTGCTCATGACCGAAAAGCCTAGGGCAGAGCTGTCGATCGGTGGCACCCGCAGGTCGGTCCTGGGACGACGCTCTCACCCGCTGTCACTTGCCGTCGGCGCAGAGTTCCCGTTTCGGTCCGCAACTTCCCTGGTCGCCGGGTGGGCGCCAGCTGCCTCCGGGGTTCGGCGCCACCGGCGCGCCGTCCTGGCCCGGCCCCGGCGCCTCGGACGTGCCGGCGCCCCAGCGGACGTACCCGATCTCCCGCCCCTCGCCGATGATCATGCCGTTCGGGCCGACCGCCAGCGCGTTCGCCGAGGTACGGAGCTCGACCAGCACCCGGCCCTCCCGCGGCTCGACCGCGATCAGCCGCGACGGCTTCTCCTCGCTGATCACCGCCGCGTACGGGGTGAGCGCCGCACCGCTCTTGCCGCCCGCCGGCCGGGTCCAGCGGGTCCGGTCGGCCGACAGTTCCCGCCCGAGCAGCGAGCCCTTGTCGGCGCTGCGCACCACGGCGTACCGGTCGTCCACGGCGAGCAGCTTCTCGCCGTCCGCGCCGACCTGGAGCAGCCGGCCGTCGTACCCGTCGAGCACCGCCTCACGCCCGTCCGGGGCGACCCCGATGATCACGTTGCGCCCGCCCTGCGGATCCTCCCGCTGCACGCAGCCGGCGTAGTCGGCGGTGCGCAGGTTGATCCCGGTACGCCGCCACACCTGCTGACCGGTGGCCGGGTCCACGGCGGTCACGGCGTAGTAGCAGCTCCCGTCGCGGGAGGTGGCCGCGATCCGCAGCAGCCGGCCGCCGACCACCGCGAGCCGCTCCTCGCGGCCGGGCTGGACGTTCTGGAGCACCCGGCCGGTGGCGGTGTCCACCACGTGCACCCGCCCGTCGACCGGGAAGCCGAGCAGCGGCGGGACGGACTCCGGCCCGGCCACCCCGCCGTCGATCCGGGTGGCGCCGAGCCGCCGGGTGCCCAGTAGTTCCGGGTTGTCGGCGAGCACGCCGCTGTGCACGCCGGGCAGGAACGCGCTCCACAGCGGAGCGGTGCCGCGCGGCTCCCAGGCGCGCAGCGTGCAGTCGGTGGCCTGCACGCAGTACGCGTCCAGCAGCAGGTTCCGGTAGGTCCAGACGGCGATCGCGCGGTCGTCGCGGCGGCGGGTCACGCCGCTGACCGGGTCGAGCACCTCGTACCCTTTGTCGAGCAGCCGGCCCACGGCGACGACCGACTCCCGGCCGCTGCCCGCGACCGCCGACCAGTCGGCCTTGCGCTCCCACAACTGGCCGCCGTCGGCGAGGTTGCGCGCCTCGATGCGGGTGCGCTGCTCGACGATCACTGTGTCGCCGGCGATGGTGACGCTGCGCGGCGTGCCGCCGACGCGCTGCTGCCAGACCACGTCCGGCTCGGAGATCGGCTTGCTGCGGTCGACCCAGTCCCACAGCGCCGGGAACGGGTTCCAGACGCCTGTCGCGGCGAGTACGACCACGGTGACGAGCCCGAGCAGCAACCAGCCGCGTACCCCTAGGCCCTTCACACCGCACACGGTAGCGACGATCGCCGGTCCCCCGGGCCGCGTGCGGTGCGTGTCGCGGCGCTTCTTGGGCGGTCCGGGGTGTTAATAAGGGGCCCTTCCACCTCCGAAGGCGTTAACAGGGGGCCCTTCCTTACCCGCGGGCGGCGGAGCGGACCAGCGGCAACGTCCGGTACGGGATCTGCTCGGCCAGCGCGATGATGGTGGATGCGCGCCGGATGCCCTCCGAGGCGACGATCTGGTCGATGACCCGCTGGAGGTCGGTGTTCGACCGGGCGACGATCCGGCAGAGCAGGTCGCTGGAGCCGGTGATGGTGTGCGCCTCCAGCACCTCGGGGATCGCGGCCAGGTGCGCGGTGACCTGGTCGTGGCCGTGCCGCTGGCTGATCTCCAGGGTGACGAAGCTGGTCACCCCGAAGCCGATCGCGGCGGGGGTGATGTCCGGCCCGAACCCGGTCACCACGCCCCGGCCGACGAGCTTGTCGAGCCGGGCCTGGACCGTGCCGCGGGCCACGCCGAGGCGGCGGGAGCACTCCAGCACGCCGATCCGGGGCTCCTCCGCGAGCAGTTCGATCAAGCGAGCGTCCAGCTCGTCGAGCTGTACATCCTGACCAGTGTTCATGGTGTCCGACCGTACCGAATGCACAACCTGACCAGGAATAACGTCAACTGTTGCCCAACTCACTGCGGTCCGTAGATCCTCGCCGGAAGAGCACATCCACGGCGGCCCACGAGGCCGGCCGGTACGCGAGGGAGGCCACCATGACCCAGGCGATCGACCGACCCCAGTCGACCGAGGAGGTCGACGTCGACGCTCTCGTCGGCGCAGTCGACCACGACATCACCCGCGACCCGTTCCCGGTCAAGGGCATGGACCACGTCCACTTCCTGGTGGGCAACGCCAAGCAGGCCGCGCACTACTACTCCACCGCGTTCGGCATGACGTGCGTGGCGTACCGGGGGCCGGAGCAGGGCTACCGCGACCACGCGCAGTACGTGCTGACCAGCGGTTCGGCCCGCTTCGTGCTGACCGGCGCGGTCCGCCCGGACGCCGACGGCGCCGAGCACGTGGCGAAGCACAGCGACGGCGTCTCCGACATCGCGCTGGAGGTGCCGGACGTGGACGCCGCGTACGCGCACGCCGTGGCGCAGGGCGCGACCGGCCTGGTCGAGCCGCACGACGTCAGCGACGAGCACGGCACCGTCCGGATGGCGTCCATCGCCGCGTACGGCGACACCCGGCACAGCCTGGTCGACAGGTCCCGCTACACCGGCCCGTTCCTGCCCGGCTTCGTCGCTCGCGGCCCGATCGTGGACCGGCAGCCGATGATCGACGCCGGCCTCCAGCCGAAGCGGTTCTTCCAGGCGGTCGACCACGTGGTCGGCAACGTGGAGCTGGGCCGGATGGACGAGTGGGTCGAGTTCTACAAGCGCGTCATGGGCTTCTCGAACATGGCGGAGTTCATCGGCGACGACATCGCCACCGACTACTCGGCGCTGATGAGCAAGGTCGTCGCCAACGGCACCCGCAAGGTGAAGTTCCCGCTCAACGAGCCGGCCGTGGCCCGCAAGAAGTCGCAGATCGACGAGTACCTGGAGTTCTACCAGGGCCCCGGCGCCCAGCACATCGCCGTGGCCACCAACGACATCCTGGCCAGCGTGGACGCCATGCGCGCCGCGGGTGTCGAGTTCCTGGACACCCCGGACTCGTACTACGAGGACCCGGAGCTGCGCGCCCGCATCGGCAACGTCCGGGTGCCGATCGAGGAGCTTCAGTCCCGCAAGATCCTGGTCGACCGGGACGAGGACGGCTACCTGCTCCAGATCTTCACCAAGCCGGTGCAGGACCGCCCCACCGTCTTCTTCGAGCTGATCGAGCGGCACGGCTCGCTCGGCTTCGGCAAGGGCAACTTCAAGGCCCTGTTCGAGGCGATCGAGCGCGAGCAGGAGAAGCGCGGGAACCTGTAACACTGTCCGCGTGACCCAGCCTCCTCCGAACCCGATGCCGCCGCCCGCCGGACATCCAGCCGCGGGCGGCGGCTTCGCGCCGCCCGGCGGACCGGCGGTGCCCGCGCAGCACGTTCCCCCGGGGTACGCCGGCCCGCCCGGCTACCCGCCGCCCGGTTACCCCCCACCCGGGTACGCCCCGGCGCCCGTCCCGCCCCCGGTGGCGCCGAACGGGCAGCCGCTGGCGGGCTTCGGCGACCGGTTGCTCGCCTACCTGATCGACACCGCCGTCGCCATGGCGGTGACGATGGCGCTGTTCGTGCCGGTGTTCTTCCTCGTCTTCTTCCGGATGATCGACGAGATCGAGCAGGCCGGGCCGAACGGTCCCGACGCGGTCGAGGTCTGGACGAGCGTGTTCCTGCCGCTGCTCGCCGCCGAGCTCGGGGTCCTGCTGCTGATGCTCGCCTTCTACTGGGTCTACCACGTCGAGTACGCCCGCCGGACCGGGCAGACGCTCGGCAAGAAGGTGATGAAGCTGCGGATCGTGCCGGTGCAGCCGGACGCCGCGCTGACCCGGGGCATGCTCGGCAAGCGCTGGGCCGTCGAGTTCGCCGGCGGGATGTTCGTGCCGTTCCTCAGCTACCTCGACGGTTTCTGGCAACTGTGGGACAAGCCCTGGCAGCAGTGCCTCCACGACAAGTTCGCCGGTACGGTCGTCGTTAAGGTTGGCCCGTGAGCGCGAGGAGTGAGCCGGGTCTGCGAGCCCCGCAGTCGGGAACTAGGACGGCATCGTGAGTTTGGAACCCGGCTGGTACGTCGACCCCGCCGACACGGAGACCCGCAGGTGGTGGGACGGCGAGGGCTGGATCGGCGCGCCGATCCCGGTCGACGTCACCCCGCCCGACGGCCCGCCGCCCCCCGAACCGGAGCCCGCGCCGGCCACCCCGACGCCGGCCGCCGAACAGCAGGCCGCCGGTCCCGGCGGCCGCCCCGACGCGGCTTCGACGTCCGGCGCGCCCGGCCGGCCGGGCCCGTGGCCGGGACAGCCGGGTCAACCGGGTCAGCCCGGCCAGGCCGGCCCGTGGCCGGGACAGCCGGGTCAACCGAACCCGTGGCCAGGTCAGCCGGTTCAGCCGGGTCAGCCCGGGCAGCCGGGACAGGCCGGGCCGGGCATGCAGGGACCGCCACCGGGCTGGCCGTACCCGCACTGGCCGGGCGCACAGCCGATCCCCCGCCCACACGGACTGCCGCTGGCGTCGTACGGCGCCCGGCTGGTCGCGCGCCTGATCGACTTCGGCGTGGTGTTCCTGCTCAACGCCGTTGTCAACGGCTGGTTCGTCTGGCGCTACGTCGAGGCCGTCTCCCCGTACCTGCGTGAATCGGTGCGCCGGGCGCTCAACGGCGACACGTCCACCGAAGGGCTGCCTCAGATCGACGACCAGGCCGGCGGCCTCCAGATCGCCATTCTCGTGATCGCCACCGCGCTCTGGTACGCGTACGAGGTGCCGTCGATGGCGGCGCGCGGTCAGACCTTCGGCAAACGGCTGATGGGCATCCGCGCGCTGCCGGTCGAGGCGGACCAGCCGCTCGGCTTCGGCCGGGCGACCCGGCGCTGGAGCACGCTCGGCCTGCCGACGCTGCTCTGGTACTGCTGCGGGCTGGGCCTGCTGCTCCAGCTCATCGACGCGGTATCGCCCCTGTTCGACCACCCGCTGCGCCAGGCCCTGCACGACAAGCGGGCGCAGACGGTGGTGGTCCAGCTCCCCCGCAAGCGTGACACCAGTACCGCCCCGCCCGAGAGCGCCGACACCCCGGGAGACACCCCATGACCGAGACCGGACGCCACCAGCCCGCGCTGCGGCTCACCCGCGCCGACCTGGACGCGCTGCCGAACTACGTGCCCGGCCGCAGCCCGGCCGACCTGGCCCGCGAGCTGGGCCTGGCCGAGGCGATCAAGCTGGCCAGCAACGAGGTGCCGTACGGCCCGCTGCCGGGCGTGGTGGAGGCGGTCGCCGAGGCGGTAGCCGGTTCGCACCGCTACCCGGACATGGGCGTGGTGGCGCTGCGCCAGACGCTCGCCGAGCGGTACGGCGTGGACGCCGACCGGATCGCCACCGGCTGCGGTTCGGTGGCGCTGGCCGAGCACCTGGTGCGTGCCACCTGCCTGCCCGGTGACGAGCTGCTCTACTCGTGGCGCTCCTTCGAGGCGTACCCGATCATCGCGGCGACCAGCGGCGCGACGAGCGTGCGGGTGCCGAACGACGCCGGCCACGGCCACGACCTCGACGCGATGGCGGCGGCGGTGACCGACCGGACCCGGATGGTCCTGGTCTGCAACCCGAACAACCCCACCGGTACGGCGGTGCGCCGGGCCGAGCTGGACCGCTTCCTCGACGCGGTGCCGGACGACGTGCTCGTGGTGATCGACGAGGCGTACCGGGAGTTCGTCACCGACCCGGAGGTGCCGGACGGCCTGACCTACCTGGACCGGCCGAACGTGGCGGTGCTGCGCACGCTGTCCAAGGCGTGGGGCCTGGCCGGCCTGCGGATCGGCTGGCTGGTCGCGGCGCCGGAGGTGGCCGCCGCCGTCCGAAAGGTGGTCACGCCGTTCTCCACCAGCATGGCCGCCCAGGCGGGCGCGCTGGCCGCGCTGGCGCAGGCCGACGAGGTGGAGCGGCGGTGCGCGCTGGTCGTGGCCGAGCGGGACCGGGTCACCGAGGCGCTGCGCAAGTTCGTGCCGGACGTGCCGGACAGCCAGGCCAACTTCGTCTGGCTGCCGCTGGGCGAGCGGGCGGTGGAGTTCGGCCGGGCGTGCGAGGCGCGCGGCGTGATCGTCCGGCCGTTCCCGGGCGACGGGGTACGGGTCACCATCGGCACCCCGGCCGAGAACGACGCGTTCCTGGCCGCCGCCGAGGCCGCGCTGGCCTGACCGGGCACGCCCGGCACCGGTCCGTCAACCCCCTACGGACCGGCGCCGGGCGTCTTCGTCCGACCGATTAGACAAGAGAACTATAGGGGCTTTTGTCCGTTTTGTGGCTTGACCCGCCGGATCAGGTCACGGCGAGCAGCACCGGCTCGGCCATCAGGAAGTAGCCCTGGTCGTCGTCCTCCGGAACGGCACTCTCCCGCAGCCGCTCCACCGCGACGTAGCCGTCCACCGCGTACGCCCGGCCCGGCCGCCAGCCGATCCCGTCCCGCCCCAGGTCGAGCACGAAACTGGACCGGGTCGCACCGGTGAGCGGGTCGACGGTGACCAGTTCCCGCCGGTCGGTCAGCAGGTGCACCCGCCCCGGCTCGGTCGCGAGCACCCGGGCCGGATGGATGTCCGCCCGGCGCCACAGCTCCTCGCCGGTACGCGCCGAGCGCCCGACCACCACCGGGCCGGACGTGTCCACCGCCCGCTCCCCGTCCAGCACCGTGTCCGGGTGGTCCAGGCCCGGCGCGGCGGCCGGCTCGCCCGGGTCGGTCACCAGCCAGCCCCGGCTGCCCGCGCCGTCCGGCCCGGCGGTACGCAGCCCGCGGCAACCGGAGTGCCCGTCGCGGCAGCCCACCGGCGTGACGACGAGCTGTTCCGGCGCGTCCGGCGGCCGCCAGCGGGTCCGCACCACACCGGTCGCCGCGTCCCGCAGCTCGACCGCGGCCGGGCCGTCGCAGCTGTCCACGCCGACCAGCTCACCGCTGGCGGTCGTGCCCACGTCGGACCGGCAACCCCTGCTCACGTCCGCACGCCAGAGCCGGCGGCCGTCGGTGAGGTCGTACCCGCCGATGCCGCCCGGACCGGTCGCGAGCAGCACGGCCCGCCCCTCGGACGTGCGCGCCACGTGCAGTCCGGCCGGATCCCAGACCGTGGCGGCGAAGGTGCGTCGCGGCTCCGGCACCGACCCCGGCTGCGGGCCGTCGGCCCGCCAGGCCACCCGTCCGGTACGCGCGTCGAGCGCCACCAGCTTCCCGTCGGACCAGCGGCTGACCACCGTAGTGCCCTCGGCGAGCACTCCGACCAGCGTCGCCGGCCAGCGGCGGAAGGACCAGAACGGGGTGACCCGGTGCCGTCCGGTGACCGGCTGGTCCGCGTATACCTGACGGGTGCCCGCGTAGACGCGGAGCCGGCCGTCCACGACGAGGGGCGCCACCGGCAGCCGCGCGAGCACCCCGGCGGTCGGCGCGGGCGCCGCCGGGTAGGGCTTCCGGGCCGGGGTGTCGACCTCGGCGGGCGCCAGCACCCGGACGACCACGGCGACCGACGCCGCGACGGCGAGCACTGCCACCAGCGCCACCACGGCCCGCCGCCTCGCGGCCTTCGCCATCCGTCACCTCCGCCCCGGCACCCTACCGGCCGCGTGCGGGCCGGGTACGGGGAGCGGCCGGGTCGGCTCAGGCGGCCTCGGTGGATCGGGCGGAACCGGCGGCCAGCGCCAGGTCGGCCAGGTCGCGCCGGAGCGCGCCCTCGACCGCGCGGGCGGCCAGGCCACCGAGGATCAGGGCCAGCACCCGCCCGTACGCCCGGGTCGGCACCGCCTCCTGCTCAACGGTGACCTCGGTGCAGCCACGCCGCCGCCGCTCGACGGTGCGCAGCGTCCAGGTGATCCGGTAGTCGGCGCCGGCGCCGCGCGACCCGAGCACCAGGCGGCCGGGCGCGACCGCCTCGATCACCTCGAACTCCTCCGGTTCGGTGCCGCCGTCCGGCCGGACGCGGGTCTCCCGCCACACGGTGCCCGGCCCGAACCCGCCGGTGCCGAGGACCTCGACCGCGTCCACCGCCGAGAGCCAGTCGGCGCGGGCCGGGAGGTCGGTGAGCAGCCGCCACAGATCGGCGTCCTGCGCTTCGATGAATGCGGAAACCGTCACCGTCGACATGGCACCTCCCGTGTCGTACACGGTACGGGCCGTGACCGGAAACGGGGAGCCTCCCGGTGACATTTCCACCACCGGTGCCCCCGGCCGGGGCACCGGTGTGTGGCGCAGGAGCGGTCAACCGCGGAGCGCGCCGCCTCGCAGCGCGGTGACGAACGCGGCCCAGCCCGGCGGGCTCACCGCGAGCGCCGGACCGTCCGGGTCCTTCGAGTCGCGTACGCCCACCACGCCGTGCTCGGCGACCACGTTCGTCGCCACCTCGACGCAGAGACCCTGATCGTTCGAGCGGCTGCTGGTGCGCCAGACGGCACCGGTCAACTCGGTCATGCTCGGTCCTTCCTGTTTCGGCTTCCGCGGGTACGCCCCGGCCCGGCACCGCGGGCGGCTCCCGGCTCGACCGGGAGCCACCGGCCGGGGCGTAGGTGATCCGGAGCGATCAACGCCGAAGGAAACGGCCCCGGTCGCACATCGGGTGCGACCGGGGCCGGTTCGGAAGGTCGGATCTCAGCGAGCCGGGAGGATCGTCCCGGTGACCTCACCCAACGCGACTGTGGTGCCGTCCGGGCCGGGCGCGGTGGCGGTGATCGTCACCGTGTCGCCGTCCTCCAGGAACGTCCGCTCGCTGCCGTCGGCGAACTTGACCGGCTCGGACCCGCCCCAGGTCAGCTCCAGGAACGAACCGACCTGGCCGCGCTCCGGACCGGAGACGGTGCCGGAGGCGTAGAGGTCGCCGGTACGCAGCGACGCGCCGTTGACGGTGAGGTGCGCGAGCTGCTGGGCCGGGGTCCAGTACATGCCGGCGAACGGCGGCTCGGCGACCCGCTCGCCGTTCCACTCGACCGACAGCGTCAGGTCCAGCCCGAGGCGCGGGGTGTCGCGCAGGTAGTCCTGCACCGGCGGGTCCTGGTCCGGCGCGGGCACGAACGCGTCGGACAGCGCCTCCAGCGGCGTCACCCAGGCCGAGACGGAGGTGGCGAACGACTTGCCGAGGAACGGCCCGAGCGGCTGGTACTCCCACGCCTGGATATCCCGGGCCGACCAGTCGTTGACGAGCACCACGCCGAAGACGTGGTCGGCGAAGTCGGCAACCGGCACCCGCTCGCCGAGCCGGCTCGGCACGCCCACCACGAAGCCCACCTCGGCCTCGATGTCCAGCCGGACCGAGGCGCCGGTGGTCGGGCCCTGCGCGCTGGCCCGCTGGCCGGTCGGGCGGGTCACCGGGGTGCCGGAGACGACCACGGTGCCGGCCCGGCCGTGGTAGCCGATCGGCACGTGCTTCCAGTTCGGCAGCAGCGGCGGCTGGCCGGGCCGGAAGATCTGCCCGACGTTCGAGGCGTGGTGCTCGGAGGAGTAGAAGTCGACGTAGTCGGCCACCTCGAACGGCAGCGCCATCTCGACCTCGCGCAGCGGCACCAGCAGCGGCTCGACCGCCGCCCGGTGCTCCGGCTCGGTGAGCAGCTCGACGACCCGCTGCCGGACCGCCGTCCACTGCGGGCGGCCGAGCGCCATGAAGGCGTTGAGCGTCGGCCGGCCCAGCGCGCCGCCGGCCAGCACCAGACCGGCGGCCTCCGCGCCGGCCAGGTCCAGCGCGAAGTCACCGATGCGGACGCCGACGCGCGGCTCGCCCTCGCCGTGCCGGAACACGCCGTACGGCAGGTTCGTGACCCCGTACGGCGACCCTGCCACACCCGGAACCCAGCTCATGCCGTGCCGACCGGGCATGCCCTCACGGCCCTCGCTCCGCTCGGTGCGTTCGCTCATGCGGTGCAGGCCGGGCATGCCCTCACGGCCCTCGCTCCGCTCGGTGCGTTCGCTCATGCCTCAAAGCCTCCGTTCACCAGCCCCAGCCGGATCAGATCGGTAAGTGGTTCGGAGATGCTGCACGAGCCGTACCCGACCCAGAGCGGGCGCTCGGCGTCGCGGTGCGCCCGGGCCGGCTCGACCACGCGTACCGGGTCGGTGGCGGCGAGCAGCTCGGCCACGCCGTCCACCTCGGCGCCCCCGACGGCGGCGAGCGTGGCGCCCAGCACGTTCACGAAACCGTGGTGGTTGAAGCCGGTCTCCGGGTCGCGGTGCCGGATCGCGTGGTGCAGTCCGGCGGTGAGCTTGAACGGCAGCTTACGGTCCCGGCACGCGCAGATCACCGCGGCCAGCTCGACCGGGGTGGGGAACAGCTCGGCGGCGAGCCCGCCGGTGCGGAACTTGGCCGCCACCGGCAGCCCGGCGGCGCGCGCCTCGGCGAGCGTGTCGAGCGCGCCCATCAGGCCGAAGGTCAGCGGGATCTCCGCGTACACGGCGGTGCCGTCGAGCCGGCCGGCGAGCGTCATCAGCTCGGACAGCCCGGGTTGCGGGTCCTCGCCGCGCTTGGCGACCGGCGCCTCGACCTGCCGGGCGGTCACCCCGTCGGGCGCGAGCGCGTCCAGCGCCTGCGGGAGCTGGTCCAGGCCGGTGTCGCCGATCAGCCCGATCACCAGGCCCTCGGCCGGGTCCACCAGGCCGTTCAACGACCCGCGCTGGATCTCCGAGGCGGGCAGCAGCAGCGGGCCGACCATGTCCGCGAACCACGCGGTTCGGTGGGTGCGGTGCGCGATCACCGCGTCGGGCAGCGCGGCGTTGCCGGGCGGGAAGACCGCGGCGTCGTCCACCAGGCCGGAGAGGAGGCGGGGCACCTGCGTTGACACGAGACAAGAATGTACGGGACGCTACGAGGAACGGACAACAGCGTCCGATTATCGGACGCCACCGGCCGGAGAACGGGACATATCGGGAGGCGAGATGCCGTACTACCGCAGCGTCGGCGACGTGCCGCGCAAGCGCCACACCCAGTTCCGCCAGCCCGACGGCACTCTCTACGCGGAGGAACTGGTCGGCCAGGAGGGTTTCTCCTCCGACTCGTCGCTGCTCTACCACCGGCACGCGCCGACCGCGATCCTCGCCGCCGAGGAGTACGCCCCGCCCACAGTCACCCGCGTGCCCAACCTGCCGCTCAAGCCGCGCCACCTGCGCACGCACAAGCTCGACGGCACCGGCGCGGACCCGGTGCTCGGCCGGCAGTACCTGCTCGCCAACGACGACGTACGCATCGCGTACGTGCTCGCCGACCGGCCGTCGCCGCTGTTCCGCGACGCCACCGGCGACCACTGCCTCTACCTGGAGGCCGGGTCGATGCGGGTCGAGTCGCCGTTCGGCGTGCTCGACGCCGTCGCGGGCGACTACGTCGTCATCCCCACCTCGACCATCCACCGCCTCGTGCCCACCGGCGACGAGCCGACCCGGCTGCTCGCCGTCGAGGCGTCCGGCCACATCGGGCCGCCCAAGCGCTACCTCTCCGTACGCGGCCAGTTCCTGGAGCACGCGCCCTACTGCGAGCGCGACGTCCGCGGACCGGACACGCCGCTGCTCGTCGACGGCGAGGAGGTGGAGGTGCTCGTCAAGCACCGCCGCGGGTGGACGAGGTACGTCTACGCCAACCACCCGTTCGACGTGGTGGGCTGGGACGGGCACATGTACCCGTGGGCGTTCTCCATCCACGACTTCGAGCCGATCACCGGGCGGATCCACCAGCCGCCGCCCGTGCACCAGACGTTCCAGGGCCCGAACTTCGTGATCTGCTCGTTCGTGCCGCGCAAGGTGGACTACCACCCGGCCGCCATCCCGGTGCCGTACAACCACCACAACGTCGACTCCGACGAGATGCTGTTCTACACCGGCGGCAACTACGAGGCCCGGCGCGGCTCCGGCATCGAGCAGGGCTCGATCTCGCTGCACCCGTCCGGCTTCACCCACGGCCCCCAGCCGGGCGCGGCCGAGCGCTCGATCGGTGCGGAGTTCTTCGACGAGCTGGCGGTCATGGTGGACACGTTCCGCCCGCTCGACCTCTGCGACGCGGCCGCCGGCTGCGAGGACGACGGCTACGCCTGGACCTGGGCGCGCAAGTCCTGACGTACGCGAGAAGGGGCCGCGCCCGGCACGGACGCGGCCCCTTCGCACGCGGTCGTCAGAACGTGGACGCGTCGATGACGAAGCGGTAGCGCACGTCGGAGGCGAGCACCCGCTCGTACGCCTCGTTGATCTTCTCGGCCGGAATCACCTCGATCTCGGCGCCCAGCCCGTGCTCGGCGCAGAAGTCGAGCATCTCCTGGGTCTCCGCGATGCCGCCGATGTTCGACCCGGCGAACGACCGCCGGGCCGGGATCAGCGAGAACGCGTGCACCGACAGCGGCTTCTCCGGGGCGCCCACGTTGACCAGCGTCCCGTCCACGGCGAGCAGCCGCAGGTACGCGTCCATGTCGAGGGTCGCGCTCACCGTGTTGATGATCAGGTCGAACGAGCCGGCCAGCGTGGTGAACGTGTCCTCGTCGGAGGTCGCGTAGTAGTGGTCGGCGCCGAGCCGCAGCCCGTCCTCCCGCTTCTTCAGCGACTGGGACAGCACGGTCACCTCGGCGCCCATCGCGTGGGCCAGCTTCACGGCCATGTGGCCGAGACCGCCCATGCCGATCACCGCGACCCGGCGGCCCGGCCCGGCGTTCCAGTGCCGCAGCGGCGAGTACGTGGTGATGCCGGCGCAGAGCAGCGGCGCTGCGGCGTCCAGCTCGATGCCGTCCGGGATGCGCAGCACGAAGTCCTCGGTGACCACGATGGCCTGCGAGTAGCCGCCCTGGGTCGGCTCGCCGTCCCGGCCCACCCCGCCGTACGTGCCGGTGCTGCCCTTCAGGCAGTACTGCTCCAGGCCCTTGCGGCAGTTGTCGCACTCCCGGCAGGAGTCGACCAGGCAGCCGACGCCGACCCGGTCGCCGACGGCGAACTTCGTGACCGCGGAGCCGACCTCACGCACCACGCCCGCGATCTCGTGACCCACCACGATCGGGTAGCGGGTCGGACCCCACTCGCTGCGCGCGGTGTGGATGTCGGAGTGGCAGATGCCGGAGAACTTGATGTCGATGAGAACGTCGTCCGGTCCGAGATCCCGCCGCTCGATGGTGGTCGGGGCGAGCGGTTCGGTCGCGGACGTCGCCGCGTAGGCATTGACGGTGAGCACTGATTCCCGCTTCCTTCAGCCGGTGTTTCCGGTCCTCCTACCCTCTCACCGGCGAGCGAACGCGGTGAATCCGGCCACCACCGACGCGGTGATCGCCCCGACCAGCGGCAACGGGCCGCCGACCAGCGCGTACACGAGCAGCAGCACCACCGCGGCGGCGGCCGCGTAGACCGGGACGACCAGGCCGCGCGACATCGCCTCCCGCAGGCCGGGCTGCCACGTCGCCGGGCGCCGCAGCAGCACCGCCACCCCGGCGACCGCCAGCACCGCGAACAGCCGGGACGCACCCGGCGAGGCCGGGGCCAGCGCCGCGACCAGCACACTCGCGATCAGGGACAACCCGGCCACCGACAGCAGGAGACGCCGGATGCCGGCGTCCACGGTCCGGACCGGGTCGGGACGGGCCACCGGCAGGTCGGCCATCGCGGTCAGGTGTTCCAGCGTCTCGGCGTACCGGCGTCGTTCCAGCCGGGCCACGCCCATGTCCTGCCCCGCCTCGCCCAGCCCTGGGTCCAGCCGCAGCGCCTCCCGGTAGGCCCGCTCGGCCAGGTCGAACAGTTGCAGCCGCACCGCGACCAGGCCCAGCACGAGGTGCGCCTCCGGCTCGTCCGGCGACAGCTCCACACCCCGCCACGCTGCGTCCAGCGCCGCCTGCCCGTTGCGCGACGCGGAGAGGACGGCGGCGGCACTGCGCTGCGCGTACGCGTCACCCGGCGCACGCGCCAGGATCTCGTCGGCGGTGGCGGCGGCGGGCTTCCAGCGTTCGAGGTCGAGCAGCGCGAACCCGCGTGCCACGAGCGCCGGCACGACCGCCCCGGCGACGGGCGTCTCCGCGCCGGCCGCCTCCTGGGCGGACGCCTCGTCGGCGGCGGCTCCGGCAGCAGGCGGCACGGCGCCCGGCACGTCGCGGGTGGGCGTCTCCGCGGCGAGCGTCCCGAAGGCGGGCGGCTCCGGAACGGACGCGCCGCCGGCGGCGGCCACCGCGGCCTCGGCGGCGGCGAGCGCCTCGGATGGCCGGTCGGCGGCCAGGTGCATCCGGGCCAGCATGGTCAACGCGGGCACGTGCGCCGGCTCGGTCGCGATCAGCGCGGTGAGTTCGCCGATCCCCTCGTCGTAGCGCCCCAGCTCGGCGAGCAGGTGGGCGCGTTGCAGGTAACCGTCGGCGGCGGACTGGTCGGGGGCGGCGTCACTCGGCATCCCGGCGAGCGTATCCGCCCGGACCCACCGCGCGCCGAGGGTGCCCGGCGTCAGGCACTCCGGCAGGACACGCCGGCCCGGCCGCCGCACGTCCCCAGACTGCACCACCGGCGCAGCCCGCTCTCGTCCAGGAACAACCACCCGCACCGCCGGTCCGGGCAGACCCGCACCGTGAACCGGGCCGGATCGGCGAGCAGCTGCGCGCCGCTGAACGCGGCGGCGTGCACCGGCAGCCGCAGCCCGGCCGCCAGGTCCGGCCACCACCTGCCGCGTCCGTCGGTCTCGCGCCGGAAGACGAGCGTACGGGCGGCGGCCTCGGCTGCCCGCGCGACAGTCTCGAAGGCAGCGCCGTCGTCCGGGTCGACCAGGCTGGCGTAGAGCGCGGCGCGGAGCGTACGGGCCTCGTCGAGCACCGCCTCCGCCGCTGCCGGGTCACGGCGCGCGAGGTGCAGCAGGCGGTTCGTCGAGACCTCGTCCACCAGCCCGACGTGGCCGGCCCAGACGGCGAGGGTCCGGTAGCCGCGCAGCCACTCGGCGCCGGGCAACGGCGGCTCGTGCCCCCACCCGGCGAGCGTGTTGCAGAAGTCCAGGGCCGGGTGGCCGCCCACGCTCCACGGCAGGCTCTCGTCACCGACCCTGATCTCGTGCATCGGCCGGGCGGCCCGGTCCAGCCGGTCGTCGCCCGCGAGCACCCGGCGCTGCACCTCCCGGAGGCGGGGCCCCGGCTCGACGCCGAAGTCGGCCGCGAGCAGGTCCCGGGTGGCGCGGTAGAGGCGCAGCGCGTCGGCCCGCCGGTCGCCCCGGTACAGGGCGGTCATCAGGACCGCCACGAGGTGTTCCCGCGTCGGGTGCTGGGCGGCCAGCGGCATCAGGTCGGCGACCGCGCGCGTGTGCCGGCCCAGCGCGAGCTGCGCCTCGGCCCGAAGCTCCACGGCGACCAGGCGAAGTTCCTCGACCGTGCCGTGCAGCCGGTCCCGCAGCTCGTCGTCCGCCGCGTCGGCGAGCAACGGCCCACGCCAGAGGGCGAGCGCCCGGTCGAGCGACCGCACCCGCTCGGCGGGATCGGCGGCCCGCCCGGCCGCCCGGACCAGGTCGGCGAACTCGTCGACGTCGACCCGGTGCCCGTCCTCCTCCACTGCGTAGCCCTCGCCCCGGGTGCTGATCCGCACCCCGTACGGGTTGAGCGAGCCCCGCAGCCGCCCGATGTACGTCTGCACCGCACTCCGGGCCGTGGCCGGCGGCCGGCCGTTCCAGAGCAGGTCGATGAGGCGGTCGGTCGGCACCACCCGGCCCACGTCGAGCAGCAGCACCCCGAGCAGGCAACGCTCCTGACGCCGGCTGCCGACCTCGACCGGCCGGCCGTCGTGGCGGGCCTCGAACGGCCCGAGCAGGCGGAACTCCATACCGAACAGGACGGGTCGGCCCAAGCCCGGGGTTGTCGCCCGACGGTGATCGCGTGGTGAGGAACCCGGCCGGCCGGGTCCGCCCGCTCGACTGTTGCCGCTCGACGCGGTGATCCGGTGGTGACCGGGCCCGGTGATGCTCGCCGCCCGGACCGGCGAGGGATCCGGACCAGCGAGGGATGGAGTGGAACATGCGGTTCAGGATGAGTATCGCGGTGGCGAGCGTCGTGGCGGCGGTGGTCGCGGCCCTACCAGGCTCGGCGTCCGCCGCGCCGGAGCGGCATCCCGCCCCGGGTGCCTGGGAACCGGCGCCCCAGGCGCCGTTCGAGATGCCCGCCGGCGCGCGATGCGAGTTCGCGGTACGGGTCGAGCCGATCGTGGACGAGGTGCGGAAGCTGACGATCGAGGCCTACCCGGACGGCGCGCCGAAGCGGGAGTTGTTCACCGGCGCTCTGATCAACCGGGTCACGAACCTGGAGACCGGCGCCACCTCGACGGCGGACGCGAGCGGCACCGCCCTCGTCGTCTACCGCACCGACGGCTCGATGACCTGGTACGTGACCGGGCCGGTGCTGCTCGGCTTCCGGGAGAACGCCGGCACCCTGCCGAAGGGGCTGTGGATCGTCGACGGCCGGTTCCGGGTGGAGTTCTCCCCCACCTACGACAAGACGATCACGATGCTCCACGGCACTACTCACAACGTCTGCACCGACGTCGACTGATCGGGTGACGCGGTGGCCGGCGTCCCCGGTCACCGCGTCAGCCGGCCGGAGCCTCGTAGATCAGGGCCACCGCGATCCCGGCCAGGCCTTCCCCGCGCCCGGTGAAGCCGAGGCCGTCGGTGGTGGCCGCGGAGACGGTCACGGGCGCGCCCACCGCCTCGGAGAGCACCCGCTGCGCCTCCTCCCGGCGCGGCCCGATCTTGGGGCGGTTGCCGACGACCTGCACCGACACGTTGCCGATCTGGAAGCCCGCGGCCCGTACCCGGCGTGCGCTCTCGGTCAGCAGCGCCACCCCGGAGGCACCGGCCCACTCCGGCTGGTCCACGCCGAAGTTCGCGCCCAGGTCGCCGAGACCGGCAGCGGAGAGCAGGGCGTTGCAGGCGGCGTGCGCGGCAACGTCGGCGTCGGAGTGACCGGCCAGGCCGTCCTGGTCCGGCCAGTGCAGGCCCGCGACCCAGCAGGGCCGCCCGGCCGCGAACGCGTGCACGTCGGTGCCGACAGCCACCCGAGGAACGATCATGACCAGAGGGTACGCACACCTCGGGAGAGATCTTGGTAGCAAAGGGCCCTTATGAGGGCCGTTTCTTACCAAGATCTCGAAGCCTGCGTGCCGCGCGAGCGGCGCGTCAGGCGCCTGTGGTCAGAAGGTGTTCGGCCAGGGCCATGTCGAACGGGCGGGTGATCTTCAGGGCCAGCTCGGAGCCGGGCACGCACATGACCGCGCCGCCCTGCTTCTCGATCAACCCGGCGTCGTCGGTCAGCGCGTCACCGGCGGACCGGTGGGCCGCGACCAGCACCGACCGGCGGAAGCCCTGCGGCGTCTGCACCGCCCGCAGCGCGGACCGGTCGACTGTGCCGAGCACCCGCTCGGTCGCGTCGACCTCCTTGATCGTGTCGACCACCGGCAGTACCGGAATCACCGCGTCGTGCCCGTCGCGGACCGCCGCGGCCACCGACTCGACCAGGTGGGGCGGGGTGAGCGCGCGGGCCGCGTCGTGCACCAGGACGATCTCCGGACCGGCGGGAACTGCGGCGAGTGCCGCCGCCACCGACTCCTGGCGTTCGGCGCCACCGGGGACCACTGTCACCGGGGCGACGGGGGCGAGCATCGCGCGTACCGCCTCGACCTCGGTCGCCGGCGCGGCCACCACGATCGTGTGCACCGACGGCGCGGCGGCGATCCGGCGGACCGCGTGTACGAGCAGCGGCTCACCGGCGAGCAGCCGGAGCGCCTTCGGGGCGCCGGGTCCGAGGCGTACCCCGGCACCTGCCGCAGGAACGAGGACCGCGACGTCACCGCGCGGATTGAGCTGCGCGGTCACGTCGCGGTCCTCGGATTCGTTCGCTGCGGGGTGGGTAGAGGCAGAGGCGTGGATCAGGCCTCGGTCAGCACCTTGTCGAGCAGCGTCTCGGCCTCGTCCTTGGTGCTCTTCTCCGCCAGCGCGACCTCGCCGACGAGGATGTCACGGGCCTTGGCGAGCATCCGCTTCTCGCCCGCCGACAGGCCCCGCTCCCGCTCCCGGCGCCACAGGTCGCGGACGACCTCGGCCACCTTCAGCGGGTTACCGGAGGCCAGCTTCTCCAGATTCGCCTTGTAACGCCGCGACCAGTTGGTCGGCTCCTCGGTGTGCGGTGCACGGAGCACGTCGAAGACCTTGCCCAGGCCCTCTTCGCCAACCACTTCGCGCACACCCACGATCTCGGCGTTCTCGGCGGGCACCCGGACCGTCAGGTCACCCTGTGCGACCCTCAGGACGAGGTATTCCCTGGGCTCGCCCTTGATGACCCGAGTCTCGATTGCCTCGATGAGTGCGGCCCCGTGGTGGGGGTAAACAACGGTCTCGCCGACACTGAAAACCATAGGTTCGAAACCCCTTTCGCTGTGTCTAGGGTAACACGCTCAGGCACCGATGTCTCACCGCTGTCCTGATCGTTGGCGCAGCTCAGGGGCCCTGTGAGAGGTATTTCTTCAGCTTGACAGGCGGTCAAACCGATGCTTTCGACACGCTCCGTGAGGAACACGTGACAACCCGGTAAGGGGTGACGGGAGCGTCCAGATCTAGGGCAATGCGCTCCTTCCATGGTAGCTCCGCAAGTCCGTCCGCGCCCAGGTGTGGCGTTACGGCGGTCGGTGCGGGACGCTGGTGAGGGACGTGACGTCCGCTCACCGAGACGTTCCTGGGGGTCCGATGGGCGTGCCTGACGCTGACGGCCAGGGGCCGCCGGACGGGCTGCCCGGCCTGCCTCCGGAGTGGGGCCGGGTGGTCGTCCCGGACGACGCCTCGGCGCTCGCCGACGAGGCCCGGCAGGTCCGCCGGGAGCTGCGCCGCGCGCGGCAGGGCTCCGGCCGGCGTGCCGTTCCGGCCCGCCTCGGGCTGCCGGTGCTGATCCTGCTCGTGTCGGTGCTCGTCACGCTCGCCGGACTGGCCGCCGTCACCTGGCCGCGCACCACCACGCGGTCCGGCGCGCCGACGGTGCTCCCCCGCTCCACCACCGCGCCGCAACCGGTCGGCCCGCTGCCCGCGCTGGACCTGGTCGGCGCGGACGACACGCCGGTACCGCTGCGCAGCCTGCTGCCCGCCATGATCATCCTGGTCGACGCCTGCGCCTGCGCCGAGCAGGTCGGCACCGCGGCCCGCGCCGCGCCGCCCGGCGTCACTGTGGTCACCGTGACCGAGGGCCGCAGCGCCGGACCCGCGAGCGTCCCCGGGGTACGCCCGCTCGGCGACCCGGCCTGCGGCCTGCGCTCCTACCTGCACCTGTCCGCCCACCCCGGCACCGCCGCCGCGCTGCTCGTGGATCGGCAGGGCTCGCTGGTCCGGGTGGTGCCGGAGCTGGGCCCGCTGTCGGACTACGGCGCCGACCTGGCCCGGCTGGGCAGCTGACAGGCCGGTCCGGGAGCGCCGGCTGGGCGGCTGAGCCGCCGGCCCGAGGACGCGAGCGGGGCCGCTGAGCCGCCGGTGCCCGGCGCGCGACAGCTGTCAGTAGAGCGCTTCGAGCCGGGCGTCCAGCTCGGCCCGGCCGCGTACACCGGTGAACCGCACCAGCACCGGCGCGCCGGTGCCGCCCAGGAAGGGCAGCTCCAGTCGCCCGCCGCAGCGGAGGAACCGCCGCGCGTCGCCGGTCCCGGTGCCGGACAGCTGCACGGCGATCGATCCGTCCCCGGAGCAGCTCACCGACAGCCGGTAGTCGTCGCCCCGCGAGGGATTCACCTGCCGTACGACAGGCGGCCCGTCCGGCGTCAGGTCGGACGTCTCCCGCCACACCACGTGCGACACCTGGAGCACACGCGAGGTGCCGTCGTCCTCGACCCGGATCACCACCGACCGGTCCGGCGCCGTCGCCGGGGCACGGAGTGCCCGGGGCGTCGGGTCGCGCCCCGGTCGTGCCGGCCAGGCGTCGCCGGTCGACGGGTCGACCCGCCAGGTTCGGGCGACGGGTTCGGCGCTCGCGGGCGGCGCCGGCACGGCCGTGGCCGCACCCGGCTCGGGTGCCGCCGACCGCCACCAGGCCGCACCGGCCGCCAGCGCCAGAACGGTCAGGACGGTCAGCGGTACCCGTCCGTCCCGCTCGTCGGAGGCCATGACGGCAGCGTATCCGTGCGGCCCGGGCGGGGCGAGCCGTCAGCCCACCCGTTCCAGCAGCACCGCGTAGAGCGTCAGACCCGGTCCGAACGCGAGCATCACCACCCAGCGCGGCGGCGACGGCTCCGTACGCCACAGCCGGTCCAGAATCAGCAGCACGGTCGGGGACGAGCAGTTGCCGTGCTCGGCGAGCGTCCCCCGGGAGGCGGCGAGGCCGTCCGGCGGCAGGGCCAGCTCACGCTCCACCACGTTGAGGATCCGCGGACCGCCCGGATGCACCGCCCAGCCGTCCACGTCGGAGCGCTCGCACCCGTGCCGCGCCAGCAGCTCGTCGATCAGCGTCCGCACGTGCCGGGACAGGACCTGCGGCACCTTCGGCGACAGCCCCATCCGGAAACCGGTGTCGGTGACGTCCCAGGTCATGTGGTCGGCGGTGGAGGTGTCGGTGACCGAGGTGACCTCGCGCAGCGCGTACCCCCGGCCGCCGGGGACGACCACGGCGGCGACCGCGGCGTCCGAGAACAGCGCGTGGGAGACGATCTGCTGGGTGTCCACCCGGGCACCAGGCGGCTGGATGTGCAGGCTGGTCAGCTCCGCGCAGAGCAGCAGCGCCGGTCGCCCGCGGGCGGTGACGAAGTCGCTCGCCGCGCCCAGCCCGGGCAGGGCCGCGTAACAGCCCATGTGCCCGACGAACATGCGCTGGGTGCTCGGCGACATCCCCAGATCCCGGGCGAGCAGGATGTCCAGCCCCGGGGTGGCGTACCCGGTGCACGAGCAGACGATGAACAGCCCGATGTCGGAGGCGTCCAGGCCGGCGGCGGTGAGAGCCCGGCTGACCGCCTCCTTGCCCAGCGGCAGCGCCTCGACCTGGTAGCGGCGCATCCGGCGCTCGGTCGGCCACTCCGAGACGTCCTCCAGCAGCGGGTTGACCGCCGCCTGCCGCCGGGTCACGCCCGAGTTCGCGAAGATCCGCTCGGCCAGCGCCCGGGTGTTCCCCTGGAAGTGCTTCGCGAAGAAGCCCGTCCACAGTTCGTCCTGCATCGCAGCCGGCGGTTGTGCCGTACCCAGACCCGCGATCACCGGTATGCCCACGTCCCCCACCCCTGAGCCCTCCCTCACCTCTCGCACCGACTCCTGGTCACCGTGCCGCTTTTCGTTCGCGACTGCGGGGCTCGCAGAACCGGCTCACTCCTCGCGCTCACCGTGCCGCTTCTCGTTCGCGACTGCGGGGCTCGCAGAACCGGCTCACTCCTCGCGCTCACCAACGAGGGAGCGCGCTGTCCCGGTCCGGGTCGCCGCCCAGTGCGGCGATGCCGAGCCAGTCGGCGCACACGTCGGACGTGGCCGGATGCAGCGAGCCGCAGCGGGCGTCCCGGTAGAGCCGCTCCAGCGGATGCCCGCGGCGGGTCGCCGACGTACCGGCCGCCTCCAGCATGGAGGCCGCCACCTCGGCGGCTGTGGTGCCGGCGAGCAGCTTGGCCCGCCACACCCAACGGTTCGTCTCGGCGTCGCCGGGTGCCTCGTCGACCCGGCGGGCCGCCTCGGCGACCACCAGTTCGGCGGCGGCGGTGGCCGCGTCGGCCCGGCCCAGGCGGGCCCGCACCGCGGGCAGCCCGGCGAGGTCGCGGGCGTTGAGGTGCTCGGCCGCGGCGTCGATGGCGGCCCGGGCCACGCCGACGTAGACCGCCGCGTAGCTCGCCACCAGCCAGTGCGGCATGAGCTGGGCGACGACCAGGGCCAGCCCTTCGACGCCGCCGAGCAGCCGGTCGGCCGGGACCGTCACGTCCAGGTGCACGTCGTGCGAGGAGGTGGCCCGCATGCCGAGCGAGTCCCAGGTGGGCTCGACGGTGATCCCGTCCCCAGCCGGGACCAGGAACTGCGACACCACGGACTGGTCGGCGGCGCTGCGGGCGGCCACCAGGTAGCCGTCCGGGTGGCCGGCGCCGGAGCAGAACGTCTTGCTGCCCTTGATGTGCCAGCCGCCGTCGACCGGCTCGTAGACGGTGCTGAGCTGGGACAACCGGGCGCCGGCGCCGCGTTCGCTCATCGCGACCGCGTACCAGGCGCCGTCGGCCGCCGCGCGCAGCAGCCGGTCCCGCGCCGCCAGCGCCTCGTCCGGTACGCCGAGCGCCTCGGCCAGTTCCTCGGTGACCGCGCCGAGCGCCCCGGTGACCGAGGCGTGCATGTTGAACACCAGCGCGGTCGCGCCGTTGCCCCGGGCCAGTTCGGTGGCGACAGCGGCGTACTCGGCGAAGCTCGCGCCCGTGCCGCCCAGCTCGGGGGGCACCATCAAGCCGAACAGCCCTGCTGCCCGCAGGTCCGCGAAGTCGTCCACGGGGAACGAGCCGTCGCGGTCGTGCTCGGCCGCGCGGGCGGCCAGTCGCGGCGCCAACCGGCGGGCCGCCTCCAGCGCGTGCACAGTCATGTCGCCCCCTTCTCGGCGTCCTTTACCCCGGGCGGCCCCGGCTACCCGCCCCGGCGCCCCCAGCCCTGGTACAGCACCGCCGTCGACCGGGTCGGCACGATGCGCGGTTCGGTCCTGCCCGGACGGACGGCGCCGCCGCGCATGCGGCGCAGCAGCCAGGCCAGCGTGCCGCCCAGCTCCGGCCGGACCCCGCGCACCGTCAACGACACGCCGTGCCGGGCACACTCGGCGACCAGCGCGCGGGCGTCGACGAACAACCGCGGGTCGTGGATGCCGCGCGGCACTGTGGGCAGCCGTTCGCCCAGCTCCACAGCGATCAGCCGGGCCGGCAGCGTGTCGTTGAGCGTGTCCAGCACCAGCAGGCCGCCCGGGCGCAGCAGCCGGCACGCCTCGGCGACCGCCCGCCGCCAGTCCGGTACGTGCTCCAGCAGCTCACCGGCGGAGACCACCGCCGCGCAGCCGTCGGCCAGCGGCACCGCCGTCGCGTCGGCCTGGACCACCGTCACGCCGTGCGCGGCGGCCTGGTCGAGCGCGGAGCGGGTCAGGTCGACCCCGACGTGGCGGTAACCCTTGCCGGCCAGGTGCGGCGCCAGCAGCCCGGCGCCACAGCCCAGGTCGACGAGCAGGTCGTCCGGGGTGGACGCCGCTGGTACCAGCGCCGCCCGGGCCCGGGCCAGCCAGTGCAGCATCGCGAACGCGCCGTCCGGCCGCCACCACTCGCCGGCCAGGTCGTCGTACTGCCGGGGGTCGTTCGGCGGCAGCACCCGGTACGGAGTGGACACCGGCGACGCGTCGGGCATGCGTCGAGCGTGGCACGACTGCCCGGTAACGACCAGACTTCCCTTATGTCGACACGGGTGTTAGGGCTGGTCAGGGCGAGCCATCCGGAGCCCGCGGCGGCGGTCACGGTGGTCGCCGCGCTGCTCGCCGCCGGTGTCGGGCACTCGGCGGCGGGTGTCGTGCTCGTGGCGCTGACGGTGCTGGCCAGCCAGCTCGCGGTCGGGTGGAGCAACGACCTGATCGACGCCGAGCGGGACGCCGCTGTGGGGCGTACCGACAAACCGGTGACCACCGGCGAGGTCGCCCGTCCGACGCTGGCCCGGGCCACGGCGGTGGCCGCCGTCGCCGTGCCGGTGCTCGCGCTGGCCGGCGGCCCGGCCGCGGCGGCCTGCGCCACGCTGGGCCTCGTCTCCGCGCTGCTCTACAACCGGCCGCTGAAGTCGACGCCGGTGTCGGTGCTGCCCTACGCGGTCTCGTTCGGCGCGCTGCCCGCGTTCGTGGTGCTGGCGCTGCCCGGCTCGCCGGTGCCCCCGGCCTGGCTGGTGGCCGCCGCCGCGCTGCTCGGCGCCGGCGCGCACTTCGCGAACGTGCTGCCGGACCTGGCCGACGACGCCCGGACCGGGGTGCGCGGCCTGCCGCACCGGCTCGGGCCGGTGGGCAGCCGGCTGGCCGCCGCCGGGCTGCTGCTCGCGGCCACCGTCGCGCTGGTCCTCGGCCCGCCCGGGCCGCCGTCGTGGACCGGCCTGTCGGCGGTCGCCGCCGCCGTCGCCGTGCCGGCGGTCGGCTGGTACGCGGGACGCGCGACAGCCGGACGCTCGGCGACCGCCTTCCGGGCGGTGCTGGTGGTGGCGCTCATCGATGTGGTGCTGCTGGTGACGAGCGGCCGGGTGGTCTGAGGAGTCCACTCCGAGGTGGCATTGCCGGGTCCGCGTGCGGGCCTCGATCAGCTCCAACTACCCTGGAGCGCGGTCTGCGCGGGTATGGCCACCCCGTGCCCGGTGGTCGACCGGGCGGGGATCGTGACGAGGAGGACCGACGTGACGCGCTCGATCAGGGGTTCCCGGGGGCCGGCCCTGCTGCTGGCCGGCACGGCGGCGGCGAGCCTGCTGCTGTCCGGGTGCGGCGCCGGGCAGATTTCCGAGACCGCCAACAAGATCCCGTCGGTACAGGGCGTCAACGTCCAGACGTCCGACAACCTCTTCAAGGTGCGCGGGCTCTACGTGCAGTTCCCGGGCCCGAAGGGCTACGAGGCCGGGTCGAACGCGCCGGTCAACGTGGTGATCTACAACGACAGCGAGAAGCCGGTGACAGTGACGGTCACCACCGACAGCGCGCGGGAGATCGTGCTCACCGGCTCCGGCGCGGGTGAGAGCGGCGCGGCCACCCCGACCGGTTCGCCCACCGAGCCGGTCACCACCTCGCCGACCGCGAGCGACCCGAGCGCGTCGCCGAGCCAGTCGCTGGAGGTGACCGGGTCGCCGTCGGCCAGCCCGTCGCCGAGCGAGAGCGAGTCCGCGCCCGCCGGTCAGCCGGCCCGGATCGAGATCCCGGCCCTCAGCTACGCCCAGCTCAACGCCGGCAACCCGCGGTTCCTCCAGCTCGTCGGCCTGAACGAGAAGCTGCTCGTCGGCCAGCAGGTCAACCTGACCTTCGACTTCGGCGACGGCAAGGTCGTCAAGACCCCGGCGCCGATCGGCATCCCGCTGACCCCGGAGGCCACGCCGTCGAAGATCGTGAACCCGCGTGAGCACGCCGGTGAGGACGGCGGCGCCGAGGGCGGCCACTGACCTCTCCCCTCCTTCCGTCGGCACCGCCGCCGTGGCCAGCGCCACGCCGGCGGTGTCGCCGTTTCGGGTGGGCTTTCGTCGTACGGGCCGGTTAGCGTCCGGTGGTGACCACGCCCCGATCGACCCCCTCCCGTGCCGGCGCCGGCCGCGGTCGCGCCGCCACCCGCGAACCCCGCCCGGCCTACGAGTGCGACGCCTGCGGCCACCAGCCCCCGAAGTGGGTGGGCCGGTGCCCCGAGTGCGGCGAGTGGGGTTCGGTGGTCGAGTGCACGGTCACCGGCCCGATCGTCTCCGGCCGAGTGGTCAGCTCGCGGATGCCTGCCGAACCGGCCCGGCCGATCGCCACGATCAGCGCCGCGCCCGCCCGGGCCCGTCCCACCGGTGTGAGCGAGCTCGACCGGGTGCTCGGCGGCGGCCTGGTCCCCGGCGCTGTGGTGCTGCTCGCCGGTGAGCCCGGGGTGGGCAAGTCGACGCTGCTGCTCGACGTGGCCCAGCAGTGGGCGGCCGGCGCCGGCAGCCCGTCGCTGGTGGTCAGCGGCGAGGAGTCGGTCAGCCAGGTGCGGCTGCGCGCCGAGCGGATGGGCACCCTGCACGACCAGCTCTATCTGGCCGCCGAGAGCGACCTGTCGGCGGTGCTCGGCCACCTCGACGCGGTCAAGCCGGGGCTGCTGGTGCTCGACTCGGTGCAGACCATCTCGACCACCGGCACCGAGGGCGTGCCGGGCGGCGTCACCCAGGTCCGCGCGGTCACCGCCACCCTGGTCGCGGTGGCCAAGGAGCGCGGCATCGCCACCGTGCTGGTCGGGCACGTCACCAAGGACGGCCAGGTGGCCGGTCCTCGCGTGCTGGAGCACCTGGTCGACGTGGTGCTGCACTTCGAGGGCGACAAGCACTCCTCGCTGCGCATGGTGCGCGGCGTGAAGAACCGCTTCGGCGCGGCCGACGAGGTGGGCTGCTTCGAGATGCACGAGGGCGGCATCAGCAGCCTGGCCGACCCGTCCGGCCTGTTCCTGACTCGCTACTCCGAACCGGTGCCGGGCACCTGCGTGACGGTGGCGATGGAGGGGCGCCGGGCGTTGGTGACCGAGGTGCAGGCGCTGATCGGGGCCACCGTGGCCGGCTCGCCGCGGCGTACCGTCTCCGGCCTGGACAGCGCCCGGCTGGCGATGGTCCTCGCGGTGCTCCAGCGCCGCACCGAGCGGCTCACGCTGCACGACCGGGAGGTCTTCGCCGCCACCGTCGGCGGCATCCGGGTGGTGGAGCCGGCGGCCGACCTGGCGGTGGCGCTCGCTGTCGCCTCCGGCGGGCTCAACCTGGCGCTCAACCCGCATCTGGTGGCCATCGGCGAGGTGGGTCTCACCGGCGAGGTCCGTCGCGTCGGCGCGGTGCCCCGGCGGCTGGCCGAGGCCGCCCGGCTCGGCTTCCGGCTGGCTCTCGTGCCGCCCGGGTGCGGGCCGGAGAGCAGCGGCGCCGGGCCGGAGAACATGCGCGTGATCGAGGTCACTGACGTGCGTGCCGCACTCCAGGCGGCCGCCCGCGCGTCGGCGGAGTGACACGGTGGCATCCGCCGGGCGTTTCCGGGCAGGCCACGCAGGCCGCGCCGACCCGTCCGAGCCGGGCATCGTGACACATCACAGTAACCACGAGAGCACCCACCGCATGGCAGTCCGTAGACTGTGCCCGTGCCGATCGACCGCGATGCCACCAAGCCCGCAACGGCGACGCCGCACGCCCGTACCGGCGCCGTGAGCGGCAACCCCGCTCGTGCCATCAGCGTGAGCGTCAACGGAAGCGTCGGCGGCGGGGCCGGCGCCGATCCGCTGCGCGCCAACCTCGCCCTGATGGCTCCCGGCACCGCCCTGCGGGACGGCCTGGAGCGGATCCTGCGCGGCCGCACCGGCGCGCTGATCGTGCTCGGCTACGACAAGGTGGTCGAGCAGATCTGCACCGGCGGCTTCCCGATGGACGTGGAGTTCTCCGCCACCCGGGTCCGTGAGCTGTGCAAGATGGACGGCGCGGTGGTGCTGTCGAGCGACGGCACCCGGATCGTGCAGGCCGGCGCGCACCTGATGCCGGACCCGTCCATCCCCACCGAGGAGTCCGGCACCCGGCACCGCACCGCCGAGCGGGTGGCCCGGCAGACCGGCTACCCGGTCATCTCGGTCAGCCAGTCGATGCGGATCATCAGCCTCTACGTCAACGGTCAGCGGCACGTGCTCGACGACTCGGCGGCCATCCTGTCCCGCGCCAACCAGGCGCTCGCCACGCTGGAGCGCTACAAGCTGCGGCTGGACGAGGTCTCCGGCACGCTCTCCGCGCTGGAGATCGAGGATCTGGTCACCGTCCGCGACGCGGTGGCGGTGGTGCAGCGGCTGGAGATGGTCCGGCGGATCGCCGACGAGATCGCCGGCTACGTGGTGGAGCTGGGCACCGACGGCCGCCTGCTGGCCCTTCAGCTCGACGAGCTGATGGCCGGCGTGGACGCCGACCGCACTCTGGTCATCCGCGACTACCTGCCGACCGGCCGCAAGTCCCGCACGCTCGACGAGGCGCTCGTGGAGCTCGACCTGCTCAGCGCCACCGAGCTCATCGACCTCGTGGCCGTGGCGAAGGCGATCGGCTACCCGTCCGCCTCGGACGCGCTCGACGCGGCGGTCAGCCCGCGCGGGTTCCGCCTGCTGGCCAAGGTGCCCCGGCTGCCGGTCGCCGTCGTCGACCGGCTGGTGGTGCACTTCGGCAGCCTCCAGCGGCTGCTCGGCGCGACTGTGGAAGACCTCCAGGCGGTCGAGGGCGTGGGCGACGCCCGTGCCCGTGGCGTCCGCGAGGGCCTGTCCCGGCTCGCCGAGGCCAGCATCCTCGAACGGTACGTCTGACCGACGGCTCAGCCGGTGATGGTCAACTTCACCGGCTCGCTGATCTTGGTGCCGACGCGGGCGAACACCTGGTACGCGCCGATCGCGGCGAAGTCGCCGCCGGCCAGCCCGCTCGCGCACCTGTTGTCCAGCCGGCCGTTCCAGCCCAGCTCGTAGGAGCGCTCGAAGTTCGGCGTGAACGACTGGACGTCCGAGCCCTTGCCGGTGCCGCAGGTGTCCGACGACCAGATCTTCTCCGCGCCCGACTTGACGTACAGCTCCTGGAGGTCGGCGCCGACGTCGCGGCTGCACGTACGGTTCGACACGTTCTTGACCTTCAGGCGCAGCGTGACCACAGTGCCCCGCTGGGCGGTCGGCGGCACCGCCACCGGCGTCACCAGCAGCTCGGAGTCGGTGCAGGTGCCGTCGTCGGAGACCGGCTGACCGGTCGCGCCACCGTTGCCGGTGCCGCCCCCGTTGTTCGCGCCCCCGCCGTCGTTCCCGCCGCCGGTGTTCCCGCCACCGGTGTTCCCGCCGCCGTTGTTCGCGCCGCCGCCCCCGGTGTCGCCCGGTGCCGGTGACGGGCTGCCCGACTGCGGAGTCAGCACCGAGCCGGACGGGTCGGGCTGAGCCCCGGCGGAACCGGTCGGGGACGGGTCGGTGCCCGGCGCGCCGGTGTTGCGATCCGTACCGGTGCAGGAGTACAGCAGGACAATCAGGAAGAGCAGCCCCGCTCCGAGCACGACGGCACGACGCCGCCAGTACACGGCAGGGGGCAGGGGGCCGACCGTCAGACGCATGATGCGCCTACCGTAGCCGCGCGGCGCACGGCTCGCCGGTCCGACGCGCCGGGAACCCGCCGCCGTACGGCCACCGTCGTCCACACTGGATTCCTACCGCCACCGTCAGAGGTAGACCTTGCGCTGGTAGATCGCGTGCGCGCCGGCCACCCGGTCGAGGAAGAGCAGCCCCGCGCAGTGGTCGATCTCGTGCTGGAGCGCCCGCGCCTCGAAGCCGTCCGTCACCAGGCGGACCGGCTCGCCGCTGCCGGGAAGCGCACCCTCGACGACCAGGCGGCTGGCCCGCTTCACGTCGCCGGTCAGGTCCGGCACCGACATGCAGCCCTCCCGGCCGGCCTTCCACCGGGACGCCTCCACCACGCGCGCGTTGCAGAGCACGAACGTGCCGTGCACGGTGACCGCCTTCGGGTGCCCCGTCACGTCCACCGCGAACACCTGCGCGCTCACCCCGACCTGCGGCGCCGCCAGTCCCACGCAACCGGGCGAGACGCGCATGGTGGCCACCAGGTCGGCGGCGAGGCGCACCACCTCGGCAGACGTCGGGTCGACCTCCGGGCCCGGTCGGCTCAGCACCGGCTCCGGCGCGGTGACCACCGCCCGTACCGCGCCGGGGATGCCGAGCTTCTCCGGGGTCCAGCCGCCCAGGCCCGCGTACTCCGGCCCGGTCACAGCAGATCCGTGTCCGCCGGGCGGAGGCTGACCCCCACGCCCAGCTCCGCGGCGACCCGGGTGAGCCGGCCGGCCACCTCGTCCGACACACCGGGCGGCAACTCGACCTCGGCCACCACCACGTAGAGCGAACCGGTGAGCCGGGTGCTCAGGTCGGTCACGTTCCCGCCCGCGTCGGTGAGCACCCGGGTCATCGCCGCGACGATGCCCATCCGGTCGGCGCCGTGCACCGCGAGCACGTACGGCTCCCCGGTGGGCTCGCTGCCGCCGTCGGGCGTGACCGCGCGTACGGTCGCCAGCAGGTGCCCGTCGGCGGCGAGCGGGGCCAGCGCGGCCTCGACGTCGGCGGCGGCCGGGCCCACGCAGATCAGCGTCATCGCGAAGTGTCCACGCAGCCGGGTCATCGTCGAGTCGGTGAGGTTCGCGCCGAGCCGGGCGAGGACCTCCGCGACGTCGGCCACGATGCCCGGCCGGTCCCGGCCGATGACGGTGATCGCGAGCTCGTTCATTCGGACATTCTGCCCCGTCGCTCATGATCGATCGCGCCCGGCCACCCGGCCCGCCCAACCTGCGGGAAAGACAGCCGTGACATGATCGGCGACGCGATGTCCGATCCCACATTCGCCACCCAGGTCAGCCGGTGGTACGAGCGCAACGCCCGCGACCTGCCCTGGCGCAAGCCCGGCATCGGCGCCTGGGCGATCCTGGTCAGCGAGGTCATGCTCCAGCAGACCCCCGTGGTCCGGGTGGTACCGGCCTGGGAGGCGTGGCTGGCCCGCTGGCCCGAGCCGCGCGCGCTCGCCGAGGACACCCCCGCCGAGGCGATCCGGATGTGGGGACGGCTTGGCTACCCCCGCCGGGCGGTTCGCCTGCGCGAGTGCGCGGCGGCGATCGTGGAGCGCCACGGCGGCGTGGTGCCCGACCGGCTCGATCAACTGCTGGCGCTACCCGGTGTCGGCACGTACACGGCCCGCGCGGTCGCGGCGTTCGCGTACGGGCAGCGGCACCCGGTGGTGGACACGAACGTCCGGCGCGTGGTGTCCCGGGCGATCGCCGGAGAACCCGACGCCGGCCCCACCACCCGCCCGGCCGACCTGGTCGCCACCGAGGAACTGCTGCCGATCGAGCCGGCTGACGCCGCGCTGGCCAGCGCCGCCTTCATGGAACTCGGCGCTGTCGTCTGCACCGCCCGCGCGCCGCGCTGCGCGATCTGCCCGGTCGAGTCGAGCTGTGCCTGGCGGGCTTCTGGACAGGCCGCCCCCACGGGACCGACCCGTCGGCCGCAGCGTTACGCCGGCACCGACCGCCAGGTACGCGGACTGCTGCTCGCGGTGCTGCGGGAGTCCACCGGCCCGGTGCCGCACCAGCGGCTGAACCAGGTCTGGCACGACGACGTCCAGCGGGCGCGAGCGCTGGCCGGCCTGGTCACCGACGGCCTGGTGGAACCGGTGGGCGAGGAGTCCTTCCGCCTGGCCGGAGACGGCCCCGCCGTCCCCCTCCCCTGACCGCCCCCGCCCCACTCCCACCCCACCCTCGGCTCGCCCTCGGCTCGCCCCGTTGATCATGAAGTTAGCGGCGACAAATAGGGCACCAAGTGCGGTCAACTTCATGATCGACCAGGGCAAAGGCGGGCAGGGCTGGGGCGTGCGGGCGGCGGCGGCGGTAAGGCTGGCGGCCGGCACCCTGGGGAGCGGTGGGTGGACATGGGAAAGGCGACGGCCCCGGTGGCTTTCGCCTACCGGGGCCGTCGCCCTGATCTGTGCCCGGACCTTATGCGGCGTCGTCAGCGCCGGTGGCGGCGGTGCCGCCGAGGTCCGCCGGGACCGCGTCCGGCACGGCGTCCGGCCGGTCCGCGCCCCGGAAGACGAGCTTGGACTTGTCGATGTCCTCCGGGTCGCCCTCGCAGTCCACGACCACGATCTGACCCGGGGTCAGCTCGTTGAAGAGGATCCGCTCGGACAGGTTGTCCTCGATGTCGCGCTGGATCGTGCGGCGCAGCGGCCGCGCACCCAGCACCGGGTCGAAGCCCTTCTTCGCGAGGTACTTCTTCGCGTTGTCGGTCAGCTCCAGACCCATGTCCTTGTTCCGCAGCTGGGTCTCGATCCGGGCGATCATGATGTCGACGATCGACAGGATCTCCAGCTGACGCAGCTGGTGGAAGACGATGGTGTCGTCGATCCGGTTCAGGAACTCGGGCCGGAAGTGCTGCTTGAGCTCGTCGTTGACCTTCTGCTTCATCCGGTCGTAGTTCGACTCGGAGTCCTCGGAGGCCTGGAAGCCCAGCGAGACCGCCTTGGCGACGTCACGCGTACCGAGGTTGGTGGTCAGGATGATGACCGTGTTCTTGAAGTCCACGATCCGGCCCTGGCCGTCGGTGAGGCGCCCGTCCTCCAGGATCTGGAGGAGCGTGTTGAACACGTCCGGGTGGGCCTTCTCGATCTCGTCGAAGAGGACCACCGAGAACGGCCGGCGACGCACCTTCTCGGTCAGCTGCCCACCCTCGTCGTAGCCGACGTAGCCGGGAGGGGCACCGACGAGCCGGGACACCGTGTACCGGTCGTGGAACTCCGACATGTCCAGCTGGATGAGGGCGTCCTCGCTGCCGAACAGGAACTCGGCCAGCGCCTTGGACAGCTCGGTCTTACCGACACCGGACGGGCCGGCGAAGATGAACGAGCCGGAGGGGCGCTTCGGGTCCTTCAGGCCGGCGCGGGTACGCCGGATCGCCTTCGAGACGGCCTTGACCGCGTCCTCCTGGCCGATGACGCGCTTGTGCAGCTCGTCCTCCATGCGCAGCAGGCGCGAGGTCTCCTCCTCGGTCAGTTTGTAGACCGGGATGCCGGTCCAGTTGCCGAGCACCTCGGCGATCTGCTCGTCGTCGACCTCGCTGACGACGTCCAGGTCACCGGCCTTCCACTCCTTCTCCCGCTGAGCCTTCTGCCCCAGCAGCTGCTTCTCGGTGTCGCGCAGCTGGGCGGCCCGCTCGAAGTCCTGCGCGTCGATCGCGGACTCCTTGTCGCGGCGCACCTGGGCGATGCGCTCGTCGAAGTCGCGCAGGTCCGGCGGCGCGGTCATCCGGCGGATGCGCATCCGCGCGCCCGCCTCGTCGATCAGGTCGATCGCCTTGTCCGGCAGGAACCGGTCGGAGATGTACCGGTCGGCGAGCGTGGCGGCGGCGACCAGCGCGGCGTCGGTGATGGAGACGCGGTGGTGCGCCTCGTAGCGGTCCCGCAGGCCCTTGAGGATCTCGATGGTGTGGGCCAGCGACGGCTCACCCACCTGGATCGGCTGGAAACGACGCTCCAGAGCGGCGTCCTTCTCCAGGTGCTTGCGGTACTCGTCGAGCGTGGTGGCGCCGATGGTCTGCAGCTCACCACGGGCCAGCATCGGCTTGAGGATGCTGGCGGCGTCGATCGCGCCCTCGGCCGCGCCCGCACCGACGAGGGTGTGGATCTCGTCGATGAACAGGATGATGTCGCCGCGCGTACGGATCTCCTTGAGCACCTTCTTCAGGCGCTCCTCGAAGTCACCGCGGTAGCGGGAACCGGCGACCAGGGCACCGAGGTCGAGGGTGTAGAGCTGCTTGTCCTTCAGCGTCTCGGGCACCTCGCCCTTGATGATCTTCTGGGACAGGCCCTCCACCACGGCGGTCTTGCCGACGCCGGGCTCACCGATCAGCACCGGGTTGTTCTTGGTGCGGCGGGACAGCACCTGCATGACCCGCTCGATCTCCTTCTCGCGCCCGATGACCGGGTCGAGCTTGCCCTCGCGGGCGGCCTGGGTCAGGTTGCGGCCGAACTGGTCCAGCACGAGGCTGGTCGACGGCGCGGCCTCACCCGGGGCGGCACCGGCAGCGGCCGGCTCCTTGCCCTGGTAGCCGGAGAGCAGCTGGATGACCTGCTGGCGCACCCGGTTCAGGTCGGCGCCCAGCTTCACCAGGACCTGGGCGGCGACGCCCTCGCCCTCGCGGATCAGGCCGAGCAGGATGTGCTCGGTGCCGATGTAGTTGTGGCCGAGCTGCAGCGCCTCGCGCAGCGACAGCTCCAGCACCTTCTTGGCCCGCGGCGTGAACGGGATGTGCCCGCTCGGCGCCTGCTGGCCCTGGCCGATGATCTCCTCGACCTGCTGGCGCACGCCCTCCAGGGAGATGCCGAGGCTCTCCAGGGCCTTGGCCGCGACACCCTCACCCTCGTGGATCAGGCCCAGCAGGATGTGTTCCGTACCGATGTAGTTGTGGTTGAGCATCCGGGCCTCTTCTTGGGCCAGGACGACAACCCGTCGCGCTCGGTCGGTGAACCGCTCGAACATGCCCTCGTGCTCCTCACGTGCCGTGCGCCTTGATGGTCAGATCTCGGCGGGGCCGGTGCGCGGACGTCCGGGACGGGCGTCCGTGCCTCCTTACTCTATCGCCGCGGACCGTCTTCGCTGAGGTCGTGTGCCCCCGCGAATGCCCGTTCCGACGTCGTTTCTGACAACCGTCCACGCTCAGGAGGTGTTCCGGGGCCCCTGCCTGTACGCGCAGAGCGAAATTCGACCGGCACCCGAACGGCCGGCCGAGTGGACCGGAGGCGGCAACCGATGCGTCCGCCGGGTCGTCCACAGCCTGTGGATGAAGTCTCCACCGCCTGTGGACAACCATCCCCGGCGGGGGTTTCTTCCCGTCCGCCGCGAGCGAGGGCGGCACGGTGGGCCGGACCGGACATCCGGCACAGGGGCGACGGGAACGGGACGGCTGGGCGCAACCGTGACCCCGGTACGGAAACGGCGACGCCGGCCCGGAGTGGCACTCCGGTCCGGCGTCGCGTCGCCCGTGACGAGGGTGGGGTCAGTGCCCCGCCTTCGCGTGGTACTCGTCCACGATCTCCTGCGGGATCCGCCCCCGGTCGGAGATGTCCTTGCCGGCCTTCTTGGCCCACTCGCGGATGGCCCGGTTCTGCTCGCGGTCGGCGGTCGCGCCGCCCCGGCCCCGAGCGGCCCGGCCACCGACGACCACACCCCCGCGACCGACCTTCGTTCCGTTCGCGATGTACGGCGCGAATACGTCGCGCAATTTCCCGGCGTTGGAAGCGGAGAGGTCGATCTCGTACTGCACGCCGTCGAGCGCGAACTTGACGGTCTCGTCAGCGTCCCCGCCGTCCAGGTCATCGACCAGCTTGTGAATGATCTGCTTGGCCACGTCCCACATTCCTTTCGAGCAGGGTTGTACTCCTGCAATACACCGAGCACAATAACCCGTCCGGCGCTTGCTCCGTCAATAGGACGGGGTAACGAGCCGGAGAAGGCTTGCGGGGAGCACCTACTCGGGCCGGACCAACGGGAACAGGATCGTTTCCCGAATTCCGAGCCCCGCCAGTGCCATCAGCAGCCGGTCGATTCCCATTCCCATGCCGCCGGACGGCGGCATTCCGTACTCCATGGCCCGGAGAAAGTCCTCGTCCAGTCGCATCGCCTCGTCGTCGCCGCGCGCCGCGAGCTGCGCCTGGGCCACCAGCCGTTCCCGCTGCACGACCGGGTCGACCAGCTCCGAGTACGCGGTGCCCAGCTCGAATCCGAGCACGTAGAGGTCCCACTTCTCGGCCAGGCCCGGCTCGCTGCGGTGGGCCCGGGTCAACGGGCTGGTCTCCTCCGGGTAGTCCATGACGAACGTCGGCGCCCGAAGGGACGGCACGACCAGTTCCTCGAACAACTCCTCGGCCAGCTTGCCCGGTCCCCACTTCGGGTCGACGGAGAGACCGACCTTGTCCGCGTACTCGACCAGGCGTGCCCTTTCGGTGCGGACGGTGACCTGCTCACCGAGCGCTTCGGAAAGAACACCGAACAGCGACACCGACCGCCACTCGCCGCCCAGATCGAACTCACGCCCGTCGGCGTGCGTCACCACCGTCGAGCCGGCGACCGCCACTGCGGCCTGCTGTACGAGATTTCGGGTCAGCTCGGCCATCGTGTGGTAGTCGCCGTACGCCTGGTACGCCTCCAGCATCGCGAACTCGGGCGAGTGCGAAGAGTCGATGCCCTCATTACGGAAGTTGCGGTTGATCTCGAAGACGCGGTCCACGCCACCGACCACCGCACGCTTGAGAAACAGTTCCGGCGCGATTCGCAGATACAGATCCGTGTCGAGCGCATTGCTGTGGGTCACGAATGGGCGGGCCGCCGCGCCGCCGTGCAGCAGTTGCAGCATCGGCGTCTCGACCTCGATGAAGTCCTGCCCGTGCAGGGTGTCGCGCAGACTGCGGACGGCGGTGGCCCGGGTGCGGACCATCTGCCGGGCCTGCGGGCGGACCACCAGGTCCACGTAGCGCTGGCGGACCCGGGACTCCTCGCTGAGCGGCTTGTGCGCCACCGGCAGCGGGCGCAGCGCCTTGGCGGTCACCGCCCACTCCTCGGCGAGAACGGACAGCTCGCCGCGCCGGCTGGTGATCACCTCGCCGGTCACGCCCACGTGGTCGCCGAGGTCGACCAGACGCTTCCAGTCCCCCAGCCGCTCGGCGCCGACCCGGTCCAGCGAGAGCATCGCCTGGACCTCGGTGCCGTCACCGTCCCGCAGCGTCGCGAAGCAGAGCTTGCCGGTGTTGCGAATGAAGATCACCCGGCCGGTGACCGAGACCCGGTCGCCGGTGGCGGTGTCGGTGGGCAGGTCGCCGTAGCGCTCCCGCAGCTGCGCGAGCGTGGTGGTCCGCGGGAAACCCACCGGGTACGGCTCGACGCCCTCGGCGAGCATCCGGTCCCGCTTCTCCCGGCGGACCTTCATCTGCTCGGGAAGGTCGTCGGCGGGGTCTGTTGGCAGGGCGTTCTGCTCGGTCACGGCACGCTTCCTCAGGCCTTGGGGACATCGGCGGGGTCAGCACATGAGCGTACTCAAGCGCCGTGGCGGCCGTTACGGGATAACCTGCCCGCCATGACCGACCCCACTGCGGCGCTCTCGTTCGGTGCGGCCGCGGCCGAGTACGACCGTTTCCGTCCCCGTTATCCGGAGGCGGCGCTGCGCTGGGCGCTGGACGGACTGCTCGACGCGCAGGTCGTGGACCTCGGCGCCGGCACCGGCATCCTCACCCGGGGACTGCTGGCGCTGACCGGGCCGGTGGCGCACGTCGTACCCGTGGAACCGGATCCGGGGATGCGGGCGCAACTGGCCGCCGCGACGCCGGGTGCGACGGCGCTGGCCGGCAGCGCCGAGGCGGTGCCGCTGCCGGACGGGTCGGCGGACGCGGTGCTGGCCGGGCAGGCCTACCACTGGTTCGACAGGGAGCGGGCGCACGCCGAGGTGGCCCGCGTGCTGCGCCCGGGCGGCACGTTCGCGCCGGTCTGGAACATCCGGGACGAGCGGGTCGGCTGGGTGGCGGAGCTGACCCGGATCGCCCACCTCGGCGACAACGCGGGCGACGTGACCCAGCGGTACGCGGACTTCGGCGCCGCCTTCACCGCTGTCGAGGTGGGCGAGTTCCCGCACGCCACCACGCTCACGCCGGACGAGGTGGTGGGCATGCTGCACACCCGCTCGTTCTGGCTGACCGCCGACACGGACGAGCGGCGGCGGGTCGACGCGGAGCTGGCGGAGCTGTTCGCCGGCCACCCCGACCTGGCCGGCCGGGACGCCGTGGAGCTGCCGTACCGCACGATGGTGCTCCGGGCACGCCGGCGTTAAGAAGGGGCCCCTCCTCTACCGGAGGCGTTAACAGGGGGCCCTTCCTTGCACCTCAGACGTTGCGGTCGTAGACCATCCGCAGGCCGATCAGCGTGATCATCGGCTCGTGGTGGGTGATGGTGTGGCACTCGCCGAGCACCAGCGAGGCCAGGCCGCCGGTGGCGATGACCGCCTTCACGCCGCCCAGTTCCTCGGACATCCGCTCGACGATCCGGTCCACCTGGCCGGCGAAGCCGAAGTAGAGCCCGGCCTGGAGGCACTCGACGGTGTTCTTGCCGATCACCGAGCGCGGGCGGGTCGCCTCCACCTTGCGCAGCTGGGCCGCGCGGGCGGCCAGCGCGTCGAAGGAGATCTCGATGCCGGGCGCGAACGCCCCGCCGAGGAACTCCCCACGGCTGCTGACCAGGTCGAAGTTGGTGGTGGTGCCGAAGTCGACGACGATCGACGGCCCGCCGTAGAGCGTGTACGCGGCCAGCGTGTTCACCACCCGGTCCGCGCCCACCTCCTTCGGGTTGTCGATGGCGAGCTGCACGCCCGTCCGGACACCCGGCTCGACGATCACGCTGGGCAGGTCGGCGTAGTACCTGTCGAGCATGGTGCGCAGCGAGCGCAGCGCGGCCGGCACGGTCGAGCAGGCGGCCACGCCGGTGATCTCCACGGCGTCCCCGGCGAGCAGTCCGCGGAACATCAGACCCAGCTCGTCCGCTGTGGAACGGGCGTCGGTCTTGATCCGCCACGAATGCACCAGCTTGTCGCCGTCGAAGGTCGCCAGCACGGTGTTCGTGTTTCCGATGTCGATGCAGAGCAGCACAGCGGCAGCCTAGACGTCACGCAGGTCGAGGGCGATGTCCAGGATCGGCGACGAGTGGGTGAGCGCGCCGACCGAGAGGAAGTCGACGCCCGTCGCGCCGTACTCGGCGGCCATCGGCAGCGTCAGCCCTCCGGTGGCCTCCAGCTCCGCCCGGTCGCCCACCGACGCCACCACCTCGCGCAGCTGCGCCGGGGTCATGTTGTCCAGCAGCAGGAACCGCGCCCCCGCCTCGACCGCCTCCACCGCCTCGGCCGGCGTGTCCACCTCCACCTGCACCGCGACGTCGGGGAACGCCTCCCGGACCCGGCGGAACGCGGCAGCGATCCCGCCCGCCGCGACCTTGTGGTTGTCCTTGATCATGGCGACGTCGTACAGGCCCATCCGCTTGTTGGTGCCGCCACCGGCCCGGACCGCGTACTTCTCCAGTGCCCGCAGGCCCGGCGTGGTCTTGCGGGTGTCCAGCACCATCGCCTTCGTGCCGGCCAGCGCGTCGGCCCAGGCCCGGGTGTGCGTCGCCACCCCGGACATGCGGGACAGCAGGTTCAGCGCCGTCCGCTCGGCGGTCAGCAGAAGCCGGGTCGGCCCGGTCACGGTGGCCAGCACGTCGCCGCGCGCCACCCGCTGCCCGTCGTGAGCCACGAGCGAGACCTCGACCGTACGCCCCGCGCCGGTCACCTCGCCGACCAGCTCGAACACGGCGGCGGCGACGGGCAGCCCGGCCACCACGCCGTCGGCGCGCGCCACCAGATCGGCCGTGTCGTGCTGGTCGTCAGGGATGGTGGCCACGCTCGTCACGTCGAGGAAGTCGGGCCCCAGATCCTCGTGCAGCGTGTCGACGATGACGTGCCGGACCCGCTCCGGGTCCAGGCCGCCGTCCCGCAGCGCCCGCTCCGTCGACTCCCTCATGACTGGTTCTCCTCCCAGCGCTCGGCCACCCGGCCGTCCGTACCCACCTCGGCCACCAGGTGGCCCAGCCACCGCTCGTCGGCCGTCGGGAAGTCCTCCCGCCAGTGGCAGCCCCGCGTCTCCTGGCGCGCGTACGCGGCGGCGACCAGCGTCGACGCCACAGTCAGCAGGTTCGTCGCCTCCCAGTCGGCGGTACGCGGCACGCCCCGGCCCGCGCCCAGCCCGGTGAGCGTGGCGGCGGTGGCCTCCAGCGTCTGCGCCGACCGGAGCACTCCCGCGCCCCGCGTCATCGCCCGTTGCAGCTCCGCCGTGCCCGTAGCTGGCACCAGCGCGCCCGGACCGCCCACCCAGGCGCCGGTCTCCGCCGGGCGGGCCTGCTCGGGCAGCCCGGCGGCGATGTCCTCGGCGATCCGGCGGGAGAAGACCAGCCCCTCCAGCAGCGAGTTGCTGGCGAGCCGGTTGGCGCCGTGCACGCCGGTGCAGGCGACCTCGCCGCACGCGTACAGGCCGGGGATGGAGGTGCGCCCCCGCAGGTCGGTCCGGACGCCGCCGGAGGCGTAGTGCGCGGCCGGCGCAACCGGGATCAGGTCGGTCGCCGGGTCCACGCCGATGGCCAGGCAGGACGCCACGATGGTGGGGAACCGCCGGGCGAGGAAGTCGCCGCCCAGGTGCCGGGCGTCCAGGAAGACGTGGTCCGCGCCGGACGCGAGCAGCACCCGGTGGATGCCCTTGGCGACCACGTCCCGGGGCGCCAGCTCGGCCAGTTCGTGCTGACCGACCATGAACCGCTTGCCGTCGCCGTCGACCAGGTGCGCGCCCTCGCCGCGCAGCGCCTCGGAGACCAGCGGCTGCTGGGCCAGCCCCGCGCCCGGCCCACCGGCCGGCACGATGAGCGCGGTCGGGTGGAACTGCACGAACTCCACGTCGGTGACTGCGGCGCCCGCGCGCAACGCCAGCGCCACCCCGTCGCCGGTGGAGACCGCCGGGTTCGTGGTGGCGGCAAAGATCTGCCCCATCCCGCCGGTGGCCAGCACCACCGCGCGGCCGAGGATCGCGCCGACGCCGTCCTCGCTGCCCTCGCCGAGCACGTGCAGCGTGATCCCGCAGGCCGGGCCGAGCCCGTCCGGCCCGTCGCCGGGAGCGCGCAGCAGGTCCAGCACCAGCGCGTGCTCGACCAGCCGGATCCACGGATCGCGGCGGACCGCGTCGTGCAGCGCCCGCTGCACCTCCGCACCGGTGGCGTCGCCGCCCGCGTGCACGATCCGGTCGGCCCGGTGGCCGCCCTCCCGGGTCAGCATCAGCGAGCCGTCCGGGTTGCGGTCGAACTCCGCCCCGATCCGCATCAGCTCACGCAGCCGGGTCGGCCCCTCGGCCACCAGTGCGCGGACCGCCGCCGGGTCGCAGAGGCCGACGCCGGCGACCTCCGTGTCGTACGCGTGCGCGTCCGGCGTGTCCGCCGGGTCCAGCACGGCGGCGATCCCGCCCTGCGCCCAGCGGGTCGAGCCCTCGTCCATGTCGACCTTGGTGACCACCGTGACGTGCAGGCCGGCCTCGCGCAGGTGCAGCGCGGCGGTCAACCCGGCCACGCCGGAGCCGACCACGATCACGTCTGTCGTCTCCACCCAGCCGGGGGCGGGCGCGGCGAGCAGCCGGGGCAGCGCCGGCAGGTCGACGGTCGGTAGGTCCATGAGCACAGTCAACCCGAAGCGAACTCGGCTCGGGCGCGGGGGGCGTGACGAGTGCGGTCCGCTACCTCGTCCGGCGCGGGAGGCCGGCCGGTCCGGCACCCTTGAGCGAGGTGGTGACCGTACGGTCGCTGAGCCACAGGTAGCAGCGGACGCCCCGGTCGCCGACCGCCCAGCGACCGGCAGCGGGCGGACGGACCACCACGTCGCTGCGGTAGCGCAGGAGCCCGTCGGCCGGCACCCCGGCGTACCGGGCGATCACGCCGAAGCAGCCGTCGTAGAGCGGCACCCAGTCCTCCGGCTTCTTCGGATACGGGCGGTCCGGCGCGGCCCACACGCCGACGAACTCGGCGTCGTGCGCGGCAGCACAGTCGACCGGGTTGAGCCGCTCCACGCGGTTCGTGTCCCGCACCGAGCGCTGGCAGCCCAGCCGCAGCGGGGAGGGCGTCTTGAGCGCGTCGCGCAGGCTGCCCGTCCGGGTGACCACGGTGGCCGCCGCCTCGACGGTGGTCAGCTCGGTCAGGTCGCACCGGTACCAGCGGGAGCCCGCCGTCCAGCCGGTGCCCGTCGGCACCGCCACTGCCAGCCGGAGCCGCCCGGCGCGCCAGTCGTCACCCACGTACCCGGCGGCCCGCTTGTCGCAGTCGGCGAACGCGGTACGCAGCTCGGGCGAGGCGAGCGGCGGCGGGGTGGGCCGGTCGGTGGTGAACGCCCCGACGTGCACCGTCTCCACCCGGTGCGGCAGCTCGCAGCCGACCGGCGCGTACGCGGCCAGGCCGACGCTCGCTGTGAAGTCGGCGACCTGGCAGACCCCGGCCGCCGGGGTGAACGGCCCGGGTGCGGCCATCGCGGCCCAGTCGTCGGTGAGGTCGCCGTCCATCCCGCCGGCGCCGGCGCAGCCGGTCAGGGCGGCGCTCGCGACCATCGCGGCGACCAGGAAGCTCATCGCACGGCGCATCGCGGCCTCCCCCAGCCGACGACCGTCGATCCCCGACGGTCCGCCCAGGGTAGCCGAAAATGACCTTCCGGTGACAGACCGCGTTTCCCGCCCGTCCGCCCCGTCGATCTTGCACTAGCCGCCCTCGCAAACCTGACAAAAGGGGCGACGAGGGGGCCGCAACTGCAAGATCAACGGCGAGACGCGGCGGCGAGGGGGTTGGGGACGGGGGCGCCTGCGGTGCCGGGGGCCGCGGTCGCCGGGTCCGCCGAGAGGTCGACGACCTTGTTGTCGGCGTCGACGTGAACCACCCGGGGGCGGTACGCGCGGGCCTCGGCGTCGTCCATCTGCCCGTACGAGATCAGGATGACCAGGTCACCGGGGTGCACCAGGTGCGCGGCGGCGCCGTTGATGCCGATCACGCCGCTGCCCCGCTGCCCCGGGATCACGTACGTCTCCAGCCGGGCGCCGTTGGTGATGTCCACGATCGCGACCTGCTCGCCGGGGATCAGGTCCGCCGCGTCGAGCAGGTCCTCGTCCACAGTCACCGAGCCGACGTAGTGCAGGTCGGCCTGGGTCACGGTGGCCCGATGGATCTTCGACTTGAGCATGGTCCGCAGCATCGGGGTGCCTTTCCGCATTCGTGGTGGGGTTCAGGGACGCGGCGCGAGGTGGATCGCCGTGTTGTCGATCAGGCGGGTGGCGCCGACCCAGGCCGCGATCAGCAGCCGGGCCGGGCCGGCGACCGGGCCGGGTTCCAGCTCGGTGTCGGTGAGCACCAGGTAGTCCAGGCGCGCGTCCGGCGCGTCGAAGGCCCGGTGCGCGGCGGCCAGCACCGCGCCCGCGTCCTCACCCCGCTCGGCCGCCGTCGCGCCGGCCCGCAACGCGGCGGACAGGCTCAGCGCGGTCTCCCGCTCGGGCGCCGACAGGTACCGGTTGCGGCTGGACATGGCCAGCCCGTCCGGTTCCCGTACGGTCGGCACGCCGACGATCTCGGCCGGCACGTCGAGGTCGCGGACCATCCGGCGGACCAGGGTGAGCTGCTGGTAGTCCTTCTCGCCGAAGAACGCCAGGTCGGGGCGGGTGAGCTGGAGCAGCTTCATCACCACGGTGAGCACGCCGTGGAAGAAGCCGGGACGGCTGAGGCCCTCCAGGTCCTCGCCGAGCGGACCCGGGTCGAGCCGCACCGTCGGGCGGCCCTCCGGGTACATCTCGGTCACCGAGGGCGCGAACACCACATCCACCCCGGCCCGGCGGCAGATCTCCAGGTCGGTGTCGAGCGTGCGCGGGTAGCGGTCGAAGTCCTCGTTCGGGCCGAACTGCAGCGGGTTCACGAAGATCGTGACGATGACGTGGCCGGCGCGCTCGCGGGCGGCCCGCAGCAGCGCCTCGTGCCCGGCGTGCAGCGCGCCCATGGTCATCACCACGCCGACCGGGCCGGCCATCGCCTCGCGGGCCGCCGCCAGTTCCTTGCGCGTGTGCAGCACCTCGGCCATCAGGCCGCCACCTCGATTCCGTCGAGCACGTTGCGCAGCGCGGCCGCGTCCGCCGGGCGAAGGCGGCCGACCGCGACGGCACGGTCCGCCGTCCGTCGTGCCAACGCCAGATACGCGGGTACGGATTCCGGCGCGGTCCGCGCCAGCCGGTCCAGATGCCGGCGTACGGTGCCCGCGTCGCCGCGCGACACCGGGCCGGTGAGCGCGTCGTCGCCCAGCCGCAGCGCGTTCTCCAGGGCGGCCCGCAGCAGCGGGGCGAGCACCTTCTCCGGCCGCTCCACCCCGGCGTCGCGCAGCCGGTCGGCGGCCTCGTTGACGAGCGTCACCAGGTGGTTCGCGCCGTGCGCGAGCGCCGCGTGGTAGAGCGGCCGGTCGTTCTCACCGACCCACTCCGGTACGCCGCCCAGGTCGGCCACCAGCCGGGCCGCGAACGGGCGCAGCTCGGCCGGGGCGGTCACCCCGTAGGAGATGCCGGGCAGGCGGGACAGGTCGTCCGGCGTACCGGTGAAGGTCATCGCCGGGTGCAGCGCGAGCGGCCGGGCGCCCGCCTCGACGGCCGGGGCCAGCGCGGCGAGCCCGTGCGCGCCGGACGTGTGCGCCACCACCTGGCCGGGGCGCAGCGCGCCGCTCGCGGCCAGGTCCGCTACCACGCCCGCCAGCGCGTCGTCCGGGACCGCGACGATCAGCAGGTCGGCGGCAGCACGCGCCACGGCGGACGCGGAACCGTGCGGGGTCTGCGGCAGCAGCAGCGCCAGCCGGGCCTTCGTCGCGCCCGAGGCGCCGGATGCGGCGACCACCCGGTGACCGGCTGCGGCGAGGGCCGCGCCCAGCACGGCGCCGACCCGGCCGGCGCCGAGGACGCCGACGGCGAGGGTACGCGGGAAGACGAGCGGGGCAGCGGTGGCCCGGGGGCGCAGCGGTGCGCTCATGGCAGCGATCCAGTCCTCGAAGGGGGTACCGGTCGATGGCAAGTATGCGCCCGGGTGACAGACCCGAAACAAGAAGGTGTGAAAACCTTCACCGACCGCCGGAAGCCGCTGCTGCGGTGGCGGGCAAACCGCCCGTTCGGGTACGTCCCGTAGGGTCGGCCCGGTGACCTCCCCGCTGCGCTGGCGCGACGCGATGGAGCGGGCGCTGTACGGACCGGACGGCTTCTTCGTCTCCGGTGCCGGGCCCGCCGCGCACTTCCGCACGAGCGTGCACGCCTCGCCCGTCTTCACCGCGTGCCTGCTGCGGCAGCTCGAGACGGTGGACGCGGCGCTGGGGCACCCGGCCCGGCTGGACGTGGTGGACGTGGGCGCGGGCCGGGGCGAACTGCTCCGGGAGCTGCTGGCGCAGGCCGCACCCGAGCTGGCCGCCCGGCTCCACCCGGTAGCCGTGGAACGAGCCACCCGCCCGCCGGACCTGCCCTCGCAGATCGACTGGCGCTCCGACATACCCGACGACATCACCGGCCTGCTCCTGGCGACGGAATGGCTGGACAACGTCCCAGTGGACGTGGCAGTCCACACCCCCGAGGGCTGGCGCCTCCTCCTGGTGAACCCGAAAACCGGCGAGGAGACGATCGGCCCGCCCCCGTCCCCCACCGACACCACCTGGCTCACCCACTGGTGGCCCTCGGCCGCCCCGCCCAACGCCCCGGTGATCAAGGAGTTTGTGGCCTCGGAGGGCCCGGATCAGGACACAAACTCCTTGATCAACGGGGCGGGTGAGGGCGAGGGCGGGGGCGGTTGGAGGGGGGAGATCGGGTGGTCGCGGGATCTGGCCTGGGCTGAGGCTGTGGGGAAGGTGGCGCGGGGGCTGGCGCTCGCCGTGGACTACGGGCATCTGCGGGACTCGCGTCCTGCCGACGGGACGCTCACCGGGTATCGGGGCGGGCGGCAGGTGCCACCGGTTCCGGACGGGTCGTGCGACGTGACGGCGCACGTCGCCATGGACTCGGTCGCCTCCGCCGGTGAGCGGGTCGCGCGGTGCGCGTACTCCATGGTCTCTCAGCGGGAGGCGCTGCGGGCGCTCGGGGCCGACGGCGGGCGACCACCACTGAGCCTGGCCGGTCGCGACCCGGCCGGCTACCTGCGGGCGCTGGCCGCCGCGTCGGCGGCGGCCGAACTGACCGACCCGGCCGGGCTCGGCGGGCACCTGTGGCTGCGGCAGCCGGTCGGCGTCGCGCTCGACGCGGTCGTGGCACGATGACGGGCATGACCACGGACGCCGCCGACCTCCGCGAGCTGACAGTCGGCACCGGCGCCGGCGGTGAGCAGCTCGGCACCGACATGGTGCTCAACATCGGGCCGCAACACCCCTCGACGCACGGCGTGCTGCGGCTGAAGCTGGTGCTCGACGGGGAGCGGGTGGTCGCCGCCGAGCCGATCGTCGGCTACATGCACCGGGGGGCGGAGAAGCTCTTCGAGGTACGCGACTACCGGCAGATCATCGTGCTGGCGAACCGGCACGACTGGCTGTCGGCGTTCTCCAACGAGCTGGGCGTGGTGCTCGCCGTCGAGCGACTGATGGGCATGGAGGTGCCGGAACGCGCCACCTGGCTGCGGATGGCGCTGGCCGAGCTGAACCGGGTGCTCAACCACCTGATGTTCCTCGGCTCGTACCCGCTGGAGATCGGCGCGATCACGCCGATGTTCTACGCGTTCCGGGAACGGGAGACCATCCAGGCCGTGATGGAGGAGGTCTCCGGCGGCCGGATCCACTACATGTTCAACCGGGTCGGCGGCCTGAAGGAGGAGGTGCCGTCCGGCTGGACCGGGCGCGCCCGCGCCGCCATCGCCGAGGTACGCCGCCGGATGCCCGACCTGGACAACCTGATCCGGCGCAACGAGATCTTCCTGGCCCGTACCGTCGGCGTCGGTGTGCTCTCCGCCGCCGACGCCGCCGCGTTCGGCGCGTCCGGGCCGGTCGCCCGCGCCTCCGGCCTCGACCTCGACCTGCGCCGCGACGAGCCGTACCTGGCCTACGACCAGCTCGACGTGCCCGTGGTGACGAAGACCGCCGGTGACTGTCACGCCCGCTTCGAGGTGCTGCTCGACCAGGTGTACGTCTCGCTCGACCTCGCCGAGCAGTGCCTGGACCGGGTGGACCGGATCAGCGGGCCGGTGAACACCCGCCTGCCGAAGGTGCTGAAGGCGCCCGAGGGGCACACGTACGCCTGGACGGAGAACCCGCTCGGCATCAACGGCTACTACCTGGTGTCCCGGGGCGAGAAGACGCCGTGGCGGATGAAGCTGCGCACCGCCTCGTACGCGAACGTGCAGGCGCTGTCGTCGCTGCTGCCCGGCTGCCTGGTGCCGGACCTGATCGCCATCCTCGGCTCGATGTTCTTCGTGGTGGGCGACATCGACAAGTAGCCGGCGGGGTCAGCGCCAGCGGTCGGCGGTGTCCCGATACGGCTCGCCGTGTCCACCGCGCTCCGGGCTGCGCCACTCCGGTTCCGCCGGCCGCCATTCCGGCTCGGGCCGACGCCACTGCGACTCGCTCTGCCGCGTCTCCGGCTGACGCCACTCGGGCTCGACCTGACGCCACTCCGGCTCGGCCTGACGCCACTCCGGTTCCGGCTGACGCCATTCCGGTTCGGGCTGACGCCATTCCGGGGGTGGCTGGCGCCATTCCGCCTGGCCGCTGCGCTGCGTCGGTGGCCGCCACTCGTCCGGCACCGGCACACCGCCGGCCGGCAGCGCCGGGTGGCTCTCCCCGGACCAGCGGGCGTCCGGTCCGTCCGGTCCGCTCGCGGCCGCTCCACCGCCGCGTACTGAGGCCCACCGGTCCTCGACTCGGTACTCCGTGCCGCCGCCGTCGGCGTGCACTGCGGCCCGCCGTTCCCCGAGGCGGATCTCCCGGCCCGCGCCGTCGTCACGGACCGCGGCCCACCGGTTGCCGGCACGCATCTCGGACCACTGGTCGCCGTCGGTGCCCGCCCGGCCGGGCGGCACGTCCGGTACGCCCGCTGCGGCCGCGGGCCAGGCGCCCGCCGCCCGGCCGGCCCGGTCGTCACCGCCGCCGGACCAGGGCCGCTGCTCCTCCGCCGCCGTCCGGCCCTGCTCGCTCGACCAGCCGCCCCCGGCGGTACGCCCGGACCAGCCCTGTTCCCCGGCAGTGGCCCGGCCGACACCTGCCCATGGATGCTCGGCACCGGGACGCCCGGGGTCGGTCCACGAGTGCCCGTCGTCGCCGGAGCCGGCACCCCGGCCGCCGTCGTCCGACCCGGCGCGGCGGCCCGGCCGGTCGCCCGGGTCGCGGTGTCCCGCGTGCCGGTGGTCGGCCGCGTCCGCGCCCCGGGACCGGTCCTCGTCCGGCCAGCCGCCGGGGAATCCGCCGTACCGGGTGCCGGTCGGCTCACCGCCGACGATCGTGTGCCGGGTGGTGACGTGCACCGTCTCGGTGTGGTGGACCACGCCGACCGGGCGGGTTTCCGGCCGGGCCACCGGCTCGGACACCCGCGCCGCGCCGTACACCCCGCTCGCGGGCCGGTCCGGACGTACGGTGGCCCGCGCCGCCGGTTCGGCGTCGTGCCGACCGGTCCGTGCCGGTTCGGAGTCGTAGCGACCGGCCCGGGGCTGTTCGGTTTCGTAGTGGTCCGCCCGGGGCGACTCAGTGCCGTAGCGGCTGGTCCGGAGCGGTTCGGAGTCGTAGTGGCCCACCCCAGGCGACTCGGCGTCGTAGTGGCCGGTCCGGGACGGCTCGGCCTCGTATCGGCCCGTCCGGGACGGGTCCGGGGTGTGGTGGCCCGTCCGGGACGGGTCCGCGGCGTAGTGGCCCGTCCGGGGCGCGTCGGCGTCGGTTCCGTAGCCGCCGCCGGGGTACGCCGGCCGGGCCGGTTCGTCGTCCCGGCCGACCGGTTGCGGCCGGCCGACGTCGGGCGTGCCGGCGCCCGGCACTCGGGCCGCGCCGCTCGGGCGCTCCGGCGCCGACGCCAGGGCGGACACGGGCGCGGAGGCCAGTCCGGCGGCGGCCGCGTCGAGCCGGTGCCGTAGCGCGCCGGCCACCTCCTCGGCCCGTCGTGCCTGGTCGAGCGCCTGATTGCCGCGCTGGGCGGCGGCCACGATCTCGGCCCGCAACTCCCGCCGCAGCTGCGCCAGCTCCTCGCGCATCTCCTCGGACGCCGCGCCCCCGGAACCGCTCTCCGGCCGCAGCGCGATGGACAGACCGATGAGCACGACCGCGAGGATCGCCAGGACGGCGCCGAACCGGAGCGAGCCGTTGCCGTCGGCGATCAGCAGGATGAGCGCGGCCAGGGGCGCCAGCCCCACACCGACCCAGAACAGGACGGTGAGCAGGGCGGGCGTGCTCTTGTCGGCGGGCGCGACCGAGGCTGGCATGGCTGAGCAGAGTACCGAGAGTTCCACCGGAGGGGAACGGGTCGGCGCCACCCGATGAGCGGCCCGCCGAACGGGCTGCCCGTGCCGCCGGCCGGCACGCGTGGCGCCGGCCGGCGGTGGTGCGTCAGCTCGTGGCCAGCGCCGCGTCGGAGGAGAAGACCAGGCCGACGCTCGCCGAGCCGGTCTTCAGCGCGTTCTTGGTCTGCGGGCCGCCCGCGTCCAGCGAGCTGAACGAGCCGGCCTTGAAGTCGTAGACCTCGACCAGACCGGCCTGGCACTTCGGCCGCTGCGGGCACTCCGGCGGCCCGGCCAGCACGGTGGCCTGGCCGGAGCACTTGGCGGCCAGGTCGGAGAGCGTGGACACGCCGTACTTGTCGGCGAACGCCTTGGTGACCGCGAACGCGTTCTGGTCCTGCGCCTGGGACGGCTGGCCGAAGACCAGGCCGGCCTTGTCACCCTCGGTCTTCAGCGCCGCGACCGTCTTGTCCAGCTCCGGCGAGGAGACGGGCTGGGCGTCCTTGCCGTTGGCCTTGGTGTTGAGGAACTCCGCCATGGTGGCGGCGTACTCCGGGACGACCTGGATCTGGCCCTTCTCCAGGGCCGGCTCGTAGAGCTCCCGGTTGCCGATGGTCTGCACCTTGACCTGGTAGCCGGCCGCGGTGAGCGCGATCTTGTAGAGCTCGGCGATGGTCTGGCTCTCGCTGAAGTTGCCGGCGCCGACGGTGATCTGACCGCCCGGGCCCTTCTCGATCCCGTCGGTCACGCCGTTGGCGGAGGCGAACTCCTGCGCCGCGACCTGGGGCGTCTTGCGGTCGACGTCGACCGCCCGGTTGAGCTGGATCAGCTTCGGGGTGTCGAGCTTCGCGGAGACCTTGTCCAGCGCGGCGACGAGCTGCGGCGTGGCCGCCTTCGCGTTGATCGCCGGGATGACGTTGTCGGTGTTCTGGAGCTTCTTGTCGTCGGTCAGGACGACGAGCTGGTCACCGGCCACCGGTGCACAGCCGGCCCCCGAGGCGCCCTGCTCGGGCGCGTCGGTGCCGGACGAGCCGGCGTCGCCGCAGCCGGTGAGGAGAACAGCCGCAGTGAGTGCGCCGAGCGCCCCCGCGGCCAGTGTCGTACGCGCGCGCATCAGTGCCCGCCTTCCGTGTCCCGGCGCGACCCCCTCGGGCCGGCCGCGTGTCCGACGGGCGATCCGGACGGCCACCCGCGACTCCAGCCAATATCCTCCGGACCCGACCGACAAACTCGGAGCGGTTTTCGTCATCCGATCGTCACCGACGGCTCAGTTGCCGGTCGTCGCCGCCGTCGCGCGGCGGTTCGCCCGCGTGCGTTCCCGGCGCAGCGGGCGGGGCGTGACCACCCGCTCCACCAGCGCGAGCACCCCCTCGACGAGCAGCGCCAACCCGGCCACCAGGACCCCGCCGGCGATGATCTGGCCGCCGCCGGCGGCGATGTCGAGCCCGAACCCGGCCCGGATGATCTGGCCCAGCCCACCGCCGTTGACGAACGAGGCGAGCGCGGCGGTGGCCACCACCTGCACCGTCGCGGTACGGAAGCCGGCCGCCAGGTAGGGCACCGCGAGCGGCAGCTCCACCCGCCGCAGCACCTGCCCGCCGGACAGACCCATGCCCCGGGCCGCGTCCCGGGCCTCCGGGTCGGCCTGCCGCACCCCGGTGAACGCGTTCGCCAGCAGCGGCGGAACCGCGAAGACCGCGAGCGCCACCACCACGGCCGGACGGCCGAAGCCGAGGAACGTCAGCGGCAGGATGGTCAGCAGCGCCAGCGTCGGGATCGCCAGTGTGACGTTGGAGACCAGCAGGACCAGCCCGCCGCCCCGGCCGCTGTGCCCGAGCCACAGCCCGATCGGCCAGGCCACCAGACAGCCCAGCAGCACCGCCAGCGCGGACATGCTCAGGTGCTCGCCGAGGCGGTCCAGCACGCCGCCGGGGTTGGTCCAGTTCAGCGGGTCGTTCAGCCAGACCACTGCCTGCTCGACGGGGTTCACCGGGCGGACCTCCCGCGCAGCCAGGGGGTGAGCAGGCGGCCCACGCCCGCCAGCACCAGGTCGAGCACCAGCGCCAGCAGCACGCACAGCACCGTGCCGGCCATGATCTGCGCCTTGTAGAAGTTGTTCTGGAAGCCCGCGAAGATGAGCTGCCCGAGCCCGCCCCGGCCGACCACCACTCCGACCGTGACGAGCGCGACAGTGGACACGGTCGCCAGCCGTACGCCGGTGAGGATGCCGGGCAGCGCCAGCGGCAGCTCGATCCGGAACAGCCGGCCCCACCTGCCGTACCCCATGCCCTCGGCGGCCTCGCGCACCTCCGGGGGCACCTGGTTCAGCCCGGCCAGCGCGTTGCGCACGATGACCAGCAGCGCGTACAGCGCGACCACGGTGAGCACTGTGATCGCGCCGATGCCCAGGTACGGCGCGAGGAACGCGAACAAGGCCAGCGACGGGACGGTGTAGAGCACCCCGGTCACCGCCAGGATCGGGGCCGACAGCGACCGGAACCAGTACGCGAGCACCGCGAGCGGCAACGCCACCAGCGCGGCGATCACCACGGCGCGGGCGGTCAGCCAGGTGTGCTCCCGCAGCGCGGCGAGGATCGTGTCAGAGTTGTCCCGCACGTACTGCCAGGAGAACCACGGATTACCCGGGTCGGCCCGGTAGCTCAGGTGGAGGGACACACGTGGACGGTACCCCGGGAGGCACCGCCGGAGGCGGCGCGGCGTCGATCACGCTGGAGGGCATCCGCAAGCGCTACCCGGACGGCACCGAGGCGGTACGCGAGCTGAGCCTGGAGGTCGCCGCCGGCGAACTGGTGGTGCTGATCGGCCCGTCCGGCTGCGGCAAGTCGACGGTGCTGCGCATGATCAACCGGTTGATCGAGCCGACCGACGGGCGGATCCTGCTCGGCGACGACGACGTCACCCGGGTCGACCCGGTGGCGCTGCGCCGCCGCATCGGGTACGTCATCCAGAACGTCGGCCTGTTCCCGCACCAGACCGTCGCCGCGAACGTGGCGACCGTGCCGGGGCTGCTGGGCTGGCCGAAGCAGCGGACCCGGGACCGGGTCGGCGAGCTGCTGGAACTCGTCGGCCTGGACCCGGCGCAGTTCGGCCGGCGGTACCCGCACGAACTGTCCGGCGGGCAGCGGCAGCGGGTGGGCGTGGCCCGGGCACTGGCCGCCGATCCGGTGGTGCTGCTGATGGACGAGCCGTTCTCGGCGGTGGACCCGATCGTCCGGACCCGCCTGCAGGAGGAGTTCCTGCGGTTGCAGGCCGAGGTACGCAAGACGATCGTGCTGGTCACCCACGACCTCGACGAGGCGGTCCGGCTGGGCGACCGGATCGCGGTGCTGTCCGAGGGCGGCCGGCTGGAGCAGTACGACACGCCCGCCGCGCTGCTCGGCTCGCCCGCCTCGGACTTCGTCCGCGAGTTCGTCGGCGCCGACCGGGGCATCCGGCGGCTGGCCGTGACCCCGGTGACCCGCGCGGTACTCGACCCGCTCCCGGTAGACGGCGGCACCGGCCTGCCCACCGTGGCGCTCGGCGACTCGGCGTACGACGCACTCGGCGCGCTGCTCACCTCCGGCGCGGAGCACGCGGTGGTGACCGAGGAGGGCCGGGCGGTGGGGCTGCTCACCCGCACCCGGGTGCTGGCGCTGGGCGCCGTGGACTGAGGTCAGGCCCGGCCGCCGAGGCTGGCCAGCCCGACGATCCAGCCCGCGAAGAAGCCGTACGTGACGCCGGTGCTGGCCGCCTGGAACGCGGCGAACAGCGAGCCGTGCGGGCCGAGGAGCGTGGCGAGCAGGGCGCTGAGCCCGCCCGCGAGCGCGTACGCGCCCCAGCCGGAGAGGAACTGGCTGCCCGAGGACGTCACCCGGTCGACCTGCGGCCCGGGCAGCAGGTACAGCAGCGCCGCCGCAAGCACGAGCAGCAGGATCGCCCGCAGGTTGGTGGCGAACACGCCCTCGTCGGCCTGCCACCGCCAGGACGGCCAGGCGAGCAGCCGCAGGAACCAGCCACCCGCGCCGGTCGGGTCGGTGCCCCGCTGCGCCCAGTCCACGTACATCGGACTGCCGCCGACGGCGACGAGCAGGAACGCGGCGAGCGTGCCGGTGCCGGCGGCCGTGCCGTACCGGGGGACGGTGCGGGGGCGGTTGCTCAGAGCCATGCGGCGGTCAGTTCCCGGCCGGTCCCGCCGGGCAAACCTGCGCAACCGGTCGGCAGCCGTCGGCCGACGGGCAGTCATCGACCTCAGTGCTTCATCAGGTAGTCGATGAAGGCGGCGCGCAGCAGCGGCGCGGACTCGTCGTAGCCGTGCCCGGTCAGCTCACGCCAGAGCGCGTTCGCCTCGTCGATGGTCGGGCCGATCGAGTTCGGCGCGCCGTCCAGCGCGGCGGCCTCGTCGGCGTTGGGCAGGTGCCGCAGGACCGACCAGAAGAAGCCCACGTCGCGGCGGTCGCGCGCCAGGTTGAACGCCTGCTCGCGCAGCTCCTCGGTGGAGAGCTTGTCGAGCTCGTCGAAGGTGCGGCCACCGGGTGCAGGAGTTTCGGTCATGCCGCCGAGCCTAACCGGAGAGATCAGTCCGGGCGCGCCGGACGCACGGCCACCGCCGGGGTCAGCGGTCGTCGGCGTCCCAGCGCCGGGGTTCGTTGTCCCAGCGCGGGGCCTCCCATGCCTCCACCGGGGTGTCGTGCTGGCGTACCGGGAGCACCGAGGGCCAGGCGTCGGCCGGTTCGGGCGGCGGAGTCATCGTCCAGCCGCCGCTCAGCGCGCCGTCCCGGGCCGGGCGGACCGGGCCGAGCGGACCCGGCGGTGCCGGGCGGGGCCGGCCGAACGTCTCGACCAGCCGGGTGACGAGCAGGCCCACGCCGAGCACGGCGCCGCCGAGCGCCCACCGGCTGACCGTCCAGCCGTGCGGCACGGTCCAGGCCAGGAACACCACCACCAGGCAGACCGCGAACAGGGTGCCGAAAATGCCGCCGCGCCGCCCGTACGCGCTGGTGCCGGCGAGCATGACCGTGCCGACCGCCAGCACGGTCCAGTCCAGTCCGGTGCCGGGCGCGACCTGGCCGTCTCCGTTCGCCGCGATCAGCACGCCCCCGAGCGTCGCCAGCACGGTGGATCCGACGAGCGCCAGCGCGGTCACCGTGGCGGCTGCCACGCCGCGCCGCCGGGCCGGATCGGCGACCGGTCGGAACCGGCCGATCAGCCGGCGTACCGGTTTCATCGCGGCGAACAGGCCACCGAGGACGGCGACCGCGGCGAAGCCGACGAAGAAGTACAGCGCGCTGCCGCGCGGGTCGTAGTCGCCCTGCACCGTCACCGGCGCGGTCCGCCGTTCCAGGTAGACGATCACGCCGGCCGCCCCGGCCAGGCTCGCCGCCCATCCGGGCACGTGCAGCACCACCACGGCCAGGGCGAGCGCCAGCCCGGCCGCGGCCGCGATCGCCAGCGCCGGCAGCAGCGCCTCCCGCGTGCCCCGGTCGCCCTGCTCGGCGAAGTGCAGCGCGGCGGCCAGCGCGACCGGCCCGATCGCCAGGTTCACCGCGCCGGCCCGCAGGCTCAGGCCGGCGGCGAGGGTGAGCAGGCCGAGCGCCGCCACGTCGACGAGCAGCGTCTTCAGGGAGCCGCCGCGCAGCGCGTCCGAGTCGTCCCGCCAGAGCAGCCAGGCCATCGCGACCAGACCGGCGAGCAGCACGAACTCCCAGAGCACGTGCACCGCGATCCGGTCCCGGCCGGGTTCGCCGTGGGCCGGGTCGTCGAAGACGTGCTCCAGTACGGCAGCGGGCACCCCGGACGACGTCTCCGGCGGCGCTGTCCGGCCCGCATCGTCGTACGCCATTGGCTCGCGCCTCCCCCAGGTGGCCGCGTCCGGCCCACGGGCGGGCGGACCGGTGGCGGCCGTCGCTCTCCGGTCGCCAGGGACGGTACCGCCGGGCCGAGGTGGGGGGAACCCTCAGAGACGCCCGCGGGGCGTCTCCCGGTCACCGGGCTCGCGGTCCTCGTCGTCCTCCTGCTCCGGCACCCGGCAGGAGCGTTCCAGCCAGAGCGCGGCCGCGACCAGCGCCAGCGCGGCGATGAGGCCGCCGAGCGCGGCCGGCCGATCGTTCATGGCCGCGTTGGTCTGTTCCACGAACAGCCAGCCGGTCAGCCCGGCGTAGAAGCCGGCGAAGATGGCCCCGGCCAGCGCCGACGCCTTGGCCAGCACGACGAACCGGGCGACCAGCAGCGGGTTGACCGGCTCCCGGCCGGGCCGCCGCTCGATCCGGCCCCGGGTGTTCACCGCCGCGTAGCCCTCCAGCACGGCCAGCCCGGCCAGCGTGATCACCGGCAGCCAGGGCAGGTCGGAGCCGAGGTCGCCGTAGAAGCTACTGATCATCAGCCAGGCCACCGCGGCGGCGGCCAGGCCGGCCACCACGAGCGTGGAGGCCCGGGTCGGCCCCATCCGGAAGCGGTCGGGCCCCTGCGGGGAGCGGTCGGTGCTCACCGCACCTCCTCAGCTCGCCACTGCCGGGCCACGATCCACCGGGTCATGTGTCCGACTCTAGCGTCAGATCGGGTCGCGGGCTCAGTTCCAGGGCGTCCCCGGCGAGCGGCTCGGCGTTGAGCAGATCGGTCAGCCAGCCGTGCCCGGGCAGCCGGCCGTGCGGCTCGATGTCGATCCACGGGCGCAGCACGAAGGCGCGCAGGTGGGCCCGGGGGTGCGGCAGGATCAGCTCGGGGTCGTCGCGGAGCACCGACTCGCCGGCGTCGTCCCAGACCGCGATCACGTCCACGTCCAGCGTGCGCGGCCCGTACCGTCGCTGCGGGTCGCGGTCGCGCCCGGCCGCCGCCTCCGCGGCCCGGGCGCGGGCCAGCCAGTCCTCCGGCGTCGCCGCCGGGTCCGCGACCATCACCGCGGCGTTCAGGTACGCGGGCTGGTCGGCGTCCCCCCACGGTGGAGTCTCGTAGACGCCGGAGACCACGAGCACCCGGTCGCCGAACGCGGCCACCGCGCCGCGCAGGTGGCCGAGGCGGTCGCCCAGGTTGCTGCCGATCGACAGCACGGCCCGGGTCATCGGGTACGCCTCATCGTGACGGCGACGTCCCGGAAGGCGTGCGGGATCGGTGCCTCCGGCTTGTGCACAGTCACCGTGGCGGCGGCCACCAGCGGCTCGGCCAGGCAGACCGCGAGCAGCCGGTCGGCGAGCGTCTCGATGAGGTTCACCGGCTCGCCGGTGATCACCGCGACCAGGCGTTCGGCCAGTTCGCCGTAGTGCACGGTGTCGGTCACCTCGTCCGAGCGGGCGGCCGGGCCCAGGTCCAGTTCGAGCACCGCGTCGACCACGAACTCCTGGCCCTGGGCGCGCTCGAAGTCGTAGACGCCGTGGCGGCCGTGCGCCCGCAGGCCGGTCAGCTCGATCCGGTCGCTCATCTGTCGCCTCCGCTCGTGCCGGTGGCCGCTTCCGCCGGCCGGGTACCGCCCATGGCCGCTGCGGTCCGCGGCGCTGTCGCTTGCCGTGGGCCGGTCGCGGTGGCGAGCCGGGGGCTGCCGGTGGCGCGCCAGACGGCGAGCGCGTCGGCGGTGGCGCGCACGTCGTGCACGCGTACCCCCCAGGCGCCGGCTGCGACGGCGAGCACGCTCGTCGCGACGGTCGCGGCCTCCCGCCCGGCGGTGGGGCGGGGTTCGCCGGCCGGGTCGGCGAGCAGCCGGCCGAGGTAGGACTTGCGGCTGGCCCCGAACAGCACCGGGAAGCCCAGGTCGACCAGCTCGGGCAGGCGGGCGCTCAGCGCCCAGTTGTGCGCGGCGGTCTTCGCGAAGCCCAGGCCCGGGTCCACGATGATCCGGTCGGCGGCCACCCCGGCGGCGAGCGCGGCGTCGACGCGCCGGCTCAGCTCGTCCCGGACCTCGGCCACCACGTCGGTGTACGTGGCCAGCTCCCGCATCCCCCGCGAGTGCCCCCGCCAGTGCATGAGCACCCAGGGGCAGCCGGCGTCGCGGACCACCCGGGCCATGTCCGGGTCGGCGAGGCCGCCGGAGACGTCGTTGACCACGTACGCGCCGGCGGCGAGGACCGCCTCGGCGACCCGGGCGCGGCTGGTGTCGATGCTGACGAGGATGCCGGCGGCGCTCAGCTCGCGGACCACGGGCAGCACCCGGGCGGTCTCCGTCTCCGCGTCGACCCGCTCGGCGCCGGGCCGGGTGGACTCGCCACCCACGTCGATCAGGTCGGCGCCTTCCCCGCGCAGTCGCACCCCGTGTGCGACTGCCGCGTCCAGATCGGCGTATCTGCCGCCGTCGGAGAAGGAGTCGGGCGTGACGTTGAGGACGCCCATCACCACCGGGGTCTCCGCCCGTACCAGATCGGTCACGGACCCGACAGTACCGTTCGCCGGCAGGGCTTCCGGCCACCGGGCGAGCGCCCGACGCGGCACCCCTGACGTGCGCATTGGAACAGGTGTACGATCGGTCATCCGGGCCGTCGGAGGTCGACTCTTCACGGCTTGTCGCAAAGGTGGCCGGGCCGTACGCTTTGGAATTGCCCAGCATCGAGATGGCGAAGCCTGGAGGGAGGGCCGAAGCGGGAAGAATCCCCCCAAAACTCACCACTCTGCGTGGTGGGTGACGGACTCAGCGTTGACGGCGCTGTCTCTGACGAGCACCATCCCGCCAGGCTTGCCTACTTGCACCAACGCGGCGCCGCCGGCCGCGACCTTGGGGAGGTTTCCAGTGATCGCCATCGAGCTCATGGCAACGGCGTCCAGTGCCGTGGACCACGCGCTCCACACCCTGGCGTCGACTCCACTCGCCGAGCCGGCACCGAAGGGCATCGACACCGACAACGTCGTCACCTTCTTCGCCAGCAAGATCGCGCCGATCCTGCTCGCGGTCCTCGGGGTGATCTTCATCGGCCGGGCCAGCCGGGGTGAGATCTCCAAGGTGCTGACCAGCTCGGCCATCGCCATCATCGGCCTGGCCTTCATCGCCGGAGCGGCAACACTCTTCTTCGTCGGCGACTACCTGATCAACCTGATCTTCGAGTAGGGCGCTGGGCGACGATGCGGCTGCGCACCGACGACGACATCTACCGGGCACGCCTCGTCTACCTGGGGCCGCCCGGGTACACCCTTCCCGTCCACCTGCCGTACGCCCAGTACGGCCTGTTCATGCTGCTCGTACCCCTCTACATGTTCATCCACTGGTTGTTCACGCTCCAGGTCGAGCTGTTCCCCGCCTGGGAGATCTCGCTGGCGATCGTGACGACCTCGTTCATCTTCCGGTACGTCGACCCGGACCGGCCCGCGCGCATGGTCATCCGGACCGCGCTGACCGACTGGCGACGCACCCGGGAACCGGCCACCGAGCAGCGGGATCCGCGGCTCGTCGCGAGCCGGATCAGGATCCGGGAGGAACTGGCATGACCGGGCGTACGACAACCGTGCAGACGAACGACGCGGGTGAGGCGGTCGCATGAGTCGCTCTTCCACGCCGGGTTCCCCGGCCGGGCGCCCGGCCGGGCCCAACGGTAACCGTGCGCGATCATTCGACTACCCACCGGACGAGGATCTGGACGAGGTCGTCCTCGACAGCGCGCTCGTCACCAGTCCCGGGCACAGCCGCGTCGGCGTGTTCCAGCCGCCGCGACCGATGACCCCGCGCGAGCCGGTACGCCCCGACGGCGACATCGACTCGCCCTTCCTCGACCTGTTCGGCGGTGCGCAGCCCCGCCGGCGGCCCGCCGCGTCCACGCCGCCCGCACCGGTCGAGCCGGTGGTGGCGCCACCCCGCCGCGGCGTCGGCCGCGAGCCCCTGCCGATCCCGCACCAGCCCGCCGTGCCGGTCGAGCCGGCGCCCCGGGCCGAGCCGGAACCGCCGGTCCGCGAGCAGACCCCTGGGGTACGCGCGGTCGGGCGCCCCCGGCCCGAGCCCGTGCACGCCGCGCCGCTGCCGGTCGAGCCGCCCCTGCCCGACCCGCCGGCCGCGCTCGCCCCGCCGCCGCCGTCGCGTAGCCGGGTTCCGCAGCAGGCCGGTGACCGGCTGCCCGCTCTCCGCCCCCCGGCCGAGCCCGAGCCGGCGCTCCCGCCGCCCCCGCAGATCCCCGCCCCCGCCCCCGCGCCCGCCGAATACCGGGAGCCGGATCTCGCTGCGGCGGACCCGCTCGCGGCCGGCGCGGCGCCGTCGCGGGAGGTCGGCCGTCCGGCGCACCGCGAGGTGACGCCGCCCCGGCAGCGCACGCCGGAACGCCGCAACCGGCCGACCAAGCCGGTCCGGGTCCGCGCCCCGAAGATCAAGTTCGGCGACCGGGATCCCTCGGTCGAGCTGGCCATCACCGAGATCGCCGGGCACCTCACCTTCACCCCCAACACCGTCACCGCCTGGTACTGGCTGCCCGAGGTGCGGTGGGCGTTCCGGCCGGACGCCGAACGCGAGGCCCTGCTCTCGGCGATCTCCGAGCAGTACGCCGGACTCGCCGGGTTCCGGCTGCACCTGCGCCGCACCACCCGGCCCTTCCCGGCCGACGAGTGGGCCCGCACCATCGACGCGCACACCGCCGCGCCGCTGCCCGACGTACCGGGCACCACCGGCTGGGCCGACCACCTGGTCGCCGCCCAGCGGCACCTGATGGCGGTCAACCACGCCGAGGGCCAGACCTACCTCGGTGTCACGTTCGCCCGCCGGTCGCTCGGCGACTCGCTCACCGAACGACTCCTGCGCACGTTCGGCCGGGGCACCGCCGACGGCGAGCGGCGCCGGCTGAGCCGTACCGTCGAGCAGTTCGACGAGGTCCTCGGCGCGTTCGGCATGCGCGGGCGCCGGGTCACCGCACCCGAGCTGGAATGGCTGCTCTACCGCTCGGTGGCGCTGTGCATGGCCCCGCCCGGCGTCCTGTCCCCGATCACCAACGGCCGGTGGGAACGCGGCGACCTGCTGGCCCTCACCGAGCAGGTCGAGCGCTACCGCACCCCGTACGGCTCGACCGTGAAGCTGGTCAACCGGATGACCGGCGAGGAACGCCACGTCGCCGTGCTCGCGGTCGGCCGGATGGAGCCGCTGGAGATCCCCGAGCGGCACGAGCCCTGGCTGCACTTCCACGAGCGCCTGCCGTGGCCGATGGAGCTGTCCACCCGGGTCGACATCCTCGGCCCCAACGACTCCTTCCGGAACCTCGAACACCGGCTCCGGATGATCCGCTCCCAGCAGCTCGACTACGCCGAGCACGGCATCGACGCCCCGCCCGAGCTGGAACGGCTGGCCAAGCGCGCGCTGGTGATCGGCGACGAGATGACCACCGGTCTGCCCGTCGACTCGGCCCGGGCACACGGCTGGCACCGGATCGCGGTCGGCGGGCGTACCCGGGAGGAGTGCCTGGAACGGGCCCGGCGGCTCATCCAGCTCTACTCCCGCGAGCTGCGGATCTCGCTCCAGCACCCGAAGAACCAGGACTGGCTGGCCCGCGAGTTCATCCCCGGCGAGCCGATCGCCAACACCGGCTACGTCCGGCGGATGCCGGTCAACCTGCTCGCCGCCGCGCTGCCCCAGGCCGCGTCCACAGTCGGCGACCGGCGCGGCGACCTGATCGGGCGGACCGCCGGCACCTGCCGCCGGCCGGTCTTCCTCGACCTGCACTTCCCGATGGAGGTACGCGAGCGCTCCGGCCTCGCCGTCTTCGTCGCCGAACCCGGCGGCGGCAAGTCGACGCTGCTCGGCGCGCTCGGCTACCTGGCCGCGCGCCGCGGCGTGCAGGTGACGCTGCTCGACCCGTCCGGCCCGCTGGCCCGCCTCTGCGCCATGCCCGAACTGGCTCCGTACTCCCGGGTGCTCAACCTGACCGGCTCGGAACAGGGCACGCTCGCGCCGTACGCGCTGATCCCGACGCCGCTGCGCAGCGAGTTCGGCGCCGGTCCGGCGGGCGACCGCGAGTTCGAGATCGCCGTGTCGAACGCCCGCGCCGAGCGCCGGATGCTGGTGCAGGACATCTGCATGATGCTGGTGCCGCCGCAGGTGGCCCGGGAGGCGTCCACCGCCACGCTGTTCCGGCACGCCGTACGCCAGGTGCCGGCCGAGGAGACCTCCACGCTCGACGACGTGGTGACCTGCCTCCAAGGGCTCGACGACGACGCCGGCCGCGAACTGGCACACCTGCTGCTCGACACCGCCGAGATGCCGCTGGCCATGCTCTTCTTCGGCCGGCCGCCGGAAGGGCTGCTCGGCGCCGACGCCGCGCTCACCGTCATCACCATGGCCGGTCTGCGGCTCCCCGACCTCAAGATCGAGCGGGAGTACTGGTCGGCCGAGGAGGCGCTCGCGCTGCCGATGCTGCACACCGCGCACCGGCTCGCCGTACGCCGCTGCTACGGCGGGTCGATGTCCTCCCGGAAGCTGGTCGGCCTCGACGAGGCGCACTTCATGGAGGGCTGGCGGTCCGGGCGCTCGTTCCTGGTCCGGCTCGCCCGCGACTCCCGTAAGTGGAACCTGGCAGCGCTCGTCGCGTCGCAGAACCCGAAGGACATCCTCGGCCTCGACGTGCAGAACCTCGTCTCCACCGTCTTCGTCGGCCGGATCGCCGAGGACAGCGAGATCGCCTCCGAGGCGCTGCGCCTGCTGCGGGTGCCTGTCGACGACGGTTACGAGGCCACACTCGCCTCGCTCTCCCAGGCGGACAGCGGATCGGCCAACCGGCTCGGCTTCCGCGAGTTCGTCATGCGCGACGTCGACGGGCGCGTGCAGAAGGTCCGGGTCGACGTGTCGTATGTCGACGGGCTGCTGGAGCACCTGGACACCACCCCCGCCGCGGTCGCCCAGGCCGCCGGGATACTGCCGACCGTCCTGGCTGATCTGGAGGCGTGACATGGCGAGGGCCCGGGCACGGATCGCGGCGCTCCTCCTCGCGCTCGGCGTACTCGCCGGGGCCACGATCTCCTGGCCGGTGATCGGGGCGGCCACACCCGCGTACGCCGCCGCGCCGGTCACCCAGGCGCGCGCCGAGCTGTGCACCACCAAGGAGTGGCAGGCCGATTTCCGGTCCTGCGTCGGCAGGCTCAAGGCGGTCAGCGAGGACCAGGTCGAGTGCCGCAACGCGCCGGTGCCCGCCGCGCCGGACTCGGGCCTGGCCGGCTGGTTCGCGTCCCGGCCCGACTCGGCGAAGGAGCCCGGCCCGAAGGGCCTCTACAGCGACTACGGGTACGCCGGGTACAGCTACAACACGTACGACATCGACGGCGGCTGCGCTTCCTCCGTGCTGCATCCGGACTACCGCTTCACGACGATGGTCGCCAACGGCGAGTTCATGTTCGCCAACGCGGTGATCGGTGCCTCGAACGCGCTGCGCGAGCGCGCCTGGGATCCGCGGACGATGTGGAGCTGGGCCGACCCTCTCGTGGAGCAGGCCACCAAGGCCGTCTACCAGAAGGTGTTCAGCGTCTTCGGCATCATCACCGTCTGCGTGGTCGGCCTCTACCTGCTCTGGCGGTCCCGCCAGTCGGACATGAGCAACGCGATGACCACCGCGGGCTGGGCGCTGCTGGTGATGGTGGCGGTGACCGCGCTGGCCGCATGGCCGGTCAAGTCCGCGAACATCGCCGACAACACGCTGATCAGCACTCTGGGCGTGGTGCACGACGCGGTCGGCCCCTCCTCCAAGACCGTCCCGCCGGACAAGTGCGCGCTGCCGAACCCGAGTGCCTGTGTCGACAAGCGGCCACCCGCCGTGCGTGCCAGCGACACGGCGACCGAGACGATGCTCTACCGGAACTGGCTGCGCGGTGTGCTCGGTTCGGCGGACAGCGAGACCGCGAAGAAGTACGGCCCGGCCCTGTACGACGCCAAGTCCCTCACCTGGGAGGAGTCGGAGAAGCTCCGCCAGAACCCGGCAACCCGCGAGGGCACGATCAAGGCCAAGCAACAGCAGTGGGCCCGTGTCGCCCAGCAGATCGAGACCGAGGACCCGGAGGCGTACGAGTACCTCAAGGGCACCAAGGACATGGACCGGATCGGCGCCGGTTTCATCGCGGTGCTGGCCTCGGTGTTGTTCGCCATGTTCGACCTCACCGCGTCGCTGCTGGTGCTGCTCGGCTTCCTGATCTTCCGCTGGGCGGTGATCGCCGCGCCGATCCTCGGCACTGTCGGCCTGATGCGCCCGGCCAGCGCCGGGCTCCGGCGACTGGCGAACGCGGTGGTCGCGGCCGTCTTCAACATCGCCATCTTCGGCACCGGCGCGGCCATCTACCTCTTCGCCGTCGACCTGATCATGAACACCGCCACGCTGCCCGGCTGGCTCCAGGTGGTCCTGGTCTGGCTCTGCGGTGTGGTCGGCTGGTTGCTGCTGCGGCCGTACCGCCGGATCACCCAGCTCGGCGGCAAGGACAGCAGCGAGGCGGTCAGCTCGGCCGGCTCCTGGCACCGCCGGTTCTTCCGGGACATGCGGATCGCCGCACGGCTGGACGTGGCCGAGCCCGGCGGCACCAACGAACCGGCGATCGGCAAGCGCCGCACCGTCACGGCCGACCAGCGCAGCCTCCGGCCGGAGGCCCGGCACGAGGATCCGGCGCACAGCGCCACACCCGCCGAGCGGGAACGGCCGGACGGACGGGAAAGGCCGGAGGAGGCGCCCGCGAGCGGACGGCCGGGTGAGCGTCCCGGCGGCACTCCCCGCCCTCGGCGCGCACCGTCGACCTGGACCGAGCCGGACGTGCCGGAGGAGGCGCCCTCCTACGCCGTCTACCGGCCGGACTCGGCGGGCCGCGGCACCGCACCGGCCCGGCCGGCGCCGCGCATCCGCTCCGAGGCCCGGTGAGTCCGGTGCGACGCGCGCTGGAATTCCTCTTCACCCGGGTCCTCCGGTCCCGGATCGGGGTCGCTCTCATGATCGCCGTGCTGGTCTTCGGGGTGATCGGCGCGGCCCGCCTCGTCGCCGGACCCGGCGAGCCGGGCCTCGGCCTGACCAGCCGCCCCACCCAGCCGATCAGCACCACGGACCCGGAGGCCGGTGACGACGGCGTGCTCGCCAGCCCGCCCACTGCGGTCGCCCCGAAGACCCGGCCGGGCGAGGAAACGCCGGAGCAGGTCGCCGGTCGGTTCACCACCGCGTGGCTGAGCGGCCCGGGCAGCAGCGACGACACGTGGCAGGCCCGCCTGCGGCCGCTCTCCACCCCAGCGCTGGCCGAGAAGATGACTGATGCCGACCCGGAGACAGTGCCCGCACGGAGGACCACTGGCACCCCGACGCTCCGGCCCCGCACCGAGTCCTTCGTGGAGGCGGTGGTTCCGCTGGACAACGGCACGCTCCGGCTCGAACTCGTCGCACCGGACGGACCCTGGCTGGTGGACGCGATCGACTGGGAGCGGTCGTGACCGCCGGCCCGGCCGTCGCCGGACAGGTCCGCCGGAAGCTGCGCCTGGGCGTGGTCGCCACCGTCGTCACGAGCGTGCTCGCCCTGCTCTGCTGCGTCGGCGGGGCCGGCGCCTTCCTCCTCACCGAACTCGGCGGCGACGAGGACGACCCGAAGCTCGCGGCCCTGAACTGCGACCCCGCCTACCAGGTGAACCTGACCGGCGACATGCCGCGCTTCGCCGAGTACGGCGAGCGTCAGCTGCGCAACGCCGCGGTCATCATCAAGGTCGGCCAGGACATGAAGCTTCCCGCCCGCGGCTGGGTGATCGCGCTGGCCACCGCGATGCAGGAATCAGCGTTGCGCAACCTCGCCAACAGCACGGTGCCGGCGTCGCTCGCGTTGCCGCACGAGGGGGTCGGCGCCGACCACGACTCGCTGGGCCTGTTCCAGCAGCGGCCCGGGTGGGGCAGCGTTGAGCAGCGGATGACGCCCTCGTACGCGGCCCGCAAGTTCTACCAGAAGATGGAGAAGGTGCCGGACTGGCAGCAGCGCCCGCTCACTGTGGTCGCCCAGAAAGTCCAGGTCAGCGCCTACCCCGACGCCTACGCCAAGCACGAGGAACTGGCCGGAGCCATCGTCGACGCGCTGGCCGGCGGCGCCGCCCGGACCGTGGAGATCGCCGGCAAGGCGGTGTGCGACGCCGCGGCCGGAGACCGGATCGCCGCCTCCGGCTGGACCGCGCCGCTGCCCGGCGGTGTGGTCTCCGGTTTCCGCACCACGGCCCGCCCCAGCCACCACGGCGTGGACCTGGCCGCCTCGAAGGGCACGCCGATCCACGCCGCCTCGGCGGGCCGGGTGCTGGTGGCCCGCTGCGACCCCGACCGCTCCGGGCGGCGGGACTGCGACCGGGACGGCTGGCCGAACAAGGGCGGCTGCGGATGGTTCGTGGACATCCTGCACGCAGGCGGATTCATCACCCGCTACTGCCACATGGTCGAACGACCTCGCGTGGTGCCGGGTCAGGCGGTCGAGGCGGGCGAGGTCATCGGGATCTCCGGCAGCAGCGGCAACTCGTCCGGCCCGCACCTGCACTTCGAGGTGCACAAGAACGGCGACCGGTCCAGCAACGGGGCGGAGAACCCGGTGCCCTTCATGCGCAAGCGGGGCGCGCCCCTCGGCGAGACCGGGTGAGGCCGGGCGGATGAGCAACCCCCTGCCCGACCCGTTCGCCGACCGGCCCGACTGGGCGCCGCTGCCGCCCCGGCCGGTGGAGACCGTGCCCGCCACCGGCGGCACCGAGCTGCGCGGCCGCCGCGTGCTCGTCGGCCTGCCCGGCCTCGGCTGGCGTGGCGACCTGCGGGCCGACGATCGGGTGGTGCAGGGCAGCCGCACCTACGTACCGGTGATCCCGGAACACGAGTGGTACCGGGCCGAGGCCGAGCAGGTGGAGGTGTTCGCGCCGCTGGTACCTGTGGAACGGGTCTGGGTGGAGACCATCGGTGAGCGACGGCCGGTGGCCGGGGCGAGCGCCCCGGGTCTCCGGCTGGTCTCGCTGGACGTGCCGGAACGCCGGCCACCCACGCCGGTGTTCGAGGCCGACGCGGTGACCGGGCGGCGCGTGGTGCACGTGGACAACGGCGTGGAACGACGCGACCTGCGTGCCGTCACCGAGACCTACTCCGGCGCGGACGGCGACATCTGCGTGCGGGTGGCCCCGGAACTGGAGTGGTACCGGTGGGCCTGGCGCGGCCAGGCGCCGACCACGTTGGAGGTGCCGGTGCACCTGCTCTGGCTGGAGTAGCCGGGAGTCAGTCGGCGCGCTGCGCCGAGCAGACGCCCCAGCCGTCGTCGCGTCTCGTCTCGAAACGCCACCTCTGCCGCTCACTCTGCGTGATGCCCTCGACGGAGGCGGAGATGATGAGGTCGACCTCGACCACCGCGACATCGCCGGACTCCTGAACGGCCAGCGGGCCCCAGCTCACCGAGATCGTCGTGTTGAAGCGCTGCTCCCGGGCCGCAAGGTCGTCGCGAAGCGCACGCAATGCGTCAGCGTCCACCCTTCCAGCGCAGTCGAACTCCTGGGCTTTCGTGTCGTTGCGGTCCACGAGGAAGGCTCGGAGATAGTTGTCCACCACGACGTCGGGAGCGCTTCGGTCCGGGGCGGTCGCGCGGTCGTACAGCACGAACCCGACCACACCGCCCACGGTGCACAGCACCGCCAGCACCCCCGCGACGACAGCGAGCACTGTGCGCACCGGACGCTTGGGGCGTACCGGGGCGGGAGCGGGCGCGAGGGGCGCCAACTGCTCCGGCGGGGTCCGCTGCGCCGGTACTCGGGACACCTGGGAACCGGCGGGGGGCTGCACTGATTCCACCTCCTGAGGCTATCGGCTGCGCGTCGCGTACCCAATGCCTGGAACCGGCGGATCGTGGCGAACCGCCGGGCGGACGCCGACCGGCGGCGGGGTGAGGCTGCTCACCGCCGACCAGCTCACCGCGCCGACCGACATCCCGGTGGACGGCCGCCGCCTGGGTTACCGTCACACCTCGGGGAGGACATGTCAGCCTCGGAAAGAGAGGTGGACGCGGTGGCGACTCCGAAGGCGCGCGCCGGCCGGGCCGCCGCGCTGCACCGCCGGGCCGAGGCCGCCGCGACGGCGGCGGCGGGCATCCTCGACGAGATCCGGCCCGCGCCGGCCGACCACCACCGGCAGTACGAGCTGGCCGAGCGCCTACGGGCGGCTGCAGAAGTAGCTGCGCCGGGTTGGGCCGGCGGGCCGCTGGAGTCGCTGAGCGCGACGACGCCTCCCGGTGACGGCCTGCCGCCGCTGGTCCGGGTGGGCACCGCGGCGCCGCTCGACGACGCCCGCTTCCCCGCGCTGGTGCCGTTGCTCGGCAGCGGCCATGTGAGCCTCGACGCCGACGCCTCCGACGCCCGGGTGGCCGGGCTGCTCCGCGCGCTGCTGCTGCGCGTGTTCGCCGCGACCCCGGCGGGCGCGCTGCTGGCCCGCGCGGTCGACGACGGTTCCGGTGCGACGTTCGCCGGGTACGCGCCGCTCGCCGACGCCGGCCTGCTGCCCCCGCCCGCCACCGACCTCGCCGGGATGCGTGCGGTGCTGGCCGAGGCGGAGCAGTGGGTGGCGGCCGGAACGGCCCGGCAGCGCGGGCACGACCGGACGCTGCTGCTCGTGGTGGCCGCGCTGCCCGACGGTACGACTACCGCCGACCTGGACCGGCTCGCCGGACTGGCCGAGGGCGGGCCGCGCGCCGGGCTGCATCTGGTGCTCGCCGGCTGGCCGGACGGCAGTCCGCTGCCGCGCGCCACCCCGGTCACGGTCCGCACCGCGTACGCGCTGGTCGGCGACCCGCCCGGCGCCGGCTTCAGCAGTCCCGGCGCCGAGCCGCCGGTCGGCTTGAACTCGCCCGTGTTCCTCGACGAGGATCCGCCCGCCGATCTGGTCGCGGACGTGTGCGCGCGGTTGGCCCGGCAGATCGAGGACGGCTCCCGCCTCTCGCTGCGTGACCTGCTGCCGGCCGACGGCTTCTGGACGGCCGGCTCGGCCGACGGACTGAGCACCACTGTGGGTGACGCCGCCGGGCGCCCGGTCAGCCTGGGCTTCACCGAGCTGACGCCGCACTGGCTGGTGAGCGGCCGGGGTCAGGCGGGCCGGTCGGCGTTCCTGACCGACGCACTGTTCGGCCTCGCCACTCGGTACGGCCCGGACGAGCTGGCGCTCTACCTCGCCGACCTGGCCGACGGCGAGTCGTTCGTGGAGTTCCTCCAGACCGAGCGGGACCGTTCCTGGGTGCCGCAGGTGCGCGCCACCGGGATGGCGGCCGACCGGGAGTACGTGGCCGACCTGTTCGGCGAGCTGGAGGCGGAGCTGCGCCGCCGCGAGGAGGCGTCCCGGCGGGCCGGTGGGCAGCGCTACGCCGAGCTGCGCCAGCACCAGCCGCTCCCACGCATCGTCTGCGTGGTCGACAACTTCCCGCTGGCGCTGCGCGAGCGGGACCGGCTCGCCGCCGACCTGCTGGCCCGGCTGGACGCGCTCGCCCGCGCCGGCCGGTCGTACGGGATCCACCTGGTGCTGGCCGGCGAGGGTGACCTGGGCATCGGCGGCCCACGTGACCCGCTGCTCGGCCAGTTCCCGGTGCGGGTGGCGCTGCCCGGCGGCTCGGCGGTGCTGGAACCGGCGAACGACTCGGCCGCCGGGCTGCCGGTGGGCAGCGCGGTGGTGAACACGGCGGGTGGCCTGGGCGGTCCGCGCGGCGCGACCCGGGGGCACGAGCGGATGATCCGTTTCCCGGATCCGTACGAGGATCCCGCGGTCCTGACCGACCTGCGGCGACGGCTCTGGGAGGCGCGGGGCGAGTCGGCGACCCCGCCGGTGGTCTTCGCCGGGTACGCCCGCCCGCTGCTAGCCAACGATCCGCGGCACCGGGCCGCGCTCGCCGGCCGGGCCCACGCGCCCGCCGCGTTGCTGGGCCGGGCGGTGGACGTGCGGCGGTCCACTGTGACGGTGCCGCTGGGGCCGGGCGCGGGGCGGAACCTGGCCGTCCTGGGGCGGGACGAGGAGGCCGAGCGGCTGCTGGTCACGGCGGTACGCAGCGCGGCGGCAGCGCATCCGGGCACGGCCCGGTTCGTGCTGGCGCCGCTGGCGAACGGCTCGGCCGAGCCGGCCGGGGTGCTCGCCGCCGAGCTGGCCGGACGCCACCGGGTGGAGACCGTCGACGCGGCCGGGTTGCGGACCGCCATGGAGTCGGATGAGCCGGGCTACCTGGTGGTGTTCGGGCTGGACGTGCCGGACGCCACCGAGCTGCCGCCCGACCTGCTGCGGACGCTGCTGCTGGAAGGTCCGCCCGCCGGCCGGCACCTGCTCGGCTGGTGGCGGACACCGGCTCCGCTGGCCGGACTGCTCGGCCCGGAGGGCGAGGTGGACAAGCTCACCGCCGTGGCGGTCACCGACGTTCCGGGCGGCCGGCTGGAGCAGCTCTTCGACCGCCCGGTCTGGTGGCGGCCCCGGCCGGGACGCGCGGTGCTCTGGGACGGCCCGGACGAGCAGGGCACGGTCTTCGTGCCGTTCGGCACAGCCGAGGTGGCGACCGCGCGGGTCGAGCCGGACCCGCGGCCGACTGACCGCGCCGGGGAGGGGGCGGCATGAGCGAGACCGGCACGGCCGTACCGGGGCCCCGCGCGGGTGGCCCGACCACCGTGGCGGACCCCGCCGAGTCGGCCTGGGCGGAGTACGTTGCTGCCGCGCGGGCGCTCGACGGCGTACGCCGGGCGGCGGCCACCGCTGCCGGCGAGCAGGCACGGTCGGTGGCCGCGGCCCGCGAGGAGCTGACAGCGGTACGCGAACGACTGGCGCCGCAGCAGTCCCGGCTGCGTGATCTGGGCGTACCGGCGATGTCGCTGGTCCCGACGCCGCCGGAGGTGACCGAGGCGGCCCGGTCGATGGCGGGTGGGCCGTCGGCGGTGCTGGCGGTGCTGCGCGCGGCCGGGGACTGGGCGGACGCGGCGGACGACACGTTGAGCGCGCGTGGCCTGCCGCGGCTGGCCCGGTGGCCGGCCCGGCCGCGCAACCTGCTGGTGTACGGGCCGCTGGCGCTCGTGGTGCCGCTGCTCCAGCTGGTGCTGTACGCGGTCGCCGGTCCGGGGCCGGTGACGGTGCTGGCGCTGCTCGTGGGGCTGCCGCTGCCGGCTGTCGCGTTCATGCTGGGCTGGCTCGCGGTGGGGCGTGTCTTCCGCCCGCGGCCCACCGACCGGGTGGACCGGACACCCCGCTTCGGCGCCCTGGTCTGTCTGGTCCCGGCGGTGCTCACCGCCGCCGGCCTGCTGCTCGCCATGCTGCCCGACTGACGACGGCCGCGCCCTCCCGGGCGGGAGTACGCGGCCGTCGATGTCGGTCGGGAGTCAGCGGGCCATGATCAGCGCCATCGCCTCGGCCCGCGACTTCGCGTCGTTCTGAAGGCCGCCGCGCACGGCGGACGTGATGGTCTTCGCGCCGGACTTCTGGATGCCGCGCATCGCCATGCACATGTGCTCGCACTCCAGCACCACGATCACGCCGCGCGGGGCGAGGCTGGACATCAGCAGGTCGGCGATCTGCGAGGTCAGCCGCTCCTGCACCTGCGGCCGGCGGGCGAACACCTCGACCAGCCGGGCCAGCTTGGACAGGCCGGTGATCCGGCCGTCCGGGCCGGGGATGTAGCCGATGTGCGCGCTGCCCCGGAACGGCAGCAGGTGGTGCTCGCAGAGGCTCATCACGTCGATGTCCCGGACGAGCACCAGCTCCTCGTGGTTGGCCTCGAACGTGGTGCGGAGCACCTGCGCGGGGTCGACCCGCAGGCCGGCGAAGAGTTCGGCGTACGCGCGGGCGACCCGGGCGGGCGTCTGCTGGAGGCCGTCACGGTCCGGGTCCTCGCCGACAGCGATGAGGATCTCGCGGACCGCCTTCTCGATCCGGGCGAGGTCGACGCTGTCCTCCACCGGGCCACCGGTGAGCTTGCCGCTGATCAGGCGCGCGGCCACGTAGTCGAGCGCGTCGTCCCCGTCGGGCTCGGTCGCGGAGACGGCCGACTCCCTGTGGTGGGAGCCGGCCGTCGTCGGATCGCTGTTCAGTGCGTACCGTCCGAGTTGTTGCTGGAACCACCGATCGAGGCGGCGGCGTCGGCGCGGGACTGCGCCGCCAGCGCCTCCTTCTCGGCCGGCGTGAGCACCGGCGGCTCGGTGGAGGGCAGACGCTTGCCGAAGCCGTGGTACGGCGCCATCGGCGGGCGCTTGACCACCCGCGCGCAGATCCGGGCCATGTCGGCGGTGGAGAGCGTCTCCTTCTCCATCAGCTCCAGGACCATGTTGTCCAGGACGTCCCGGTATTCCACCAGGATCTCCCAGGCCTCGTCGTGGGCCAGCTCGATCAGCGCGCGCATCTCGCCGTCGATCTCGGCGGCCACCGCGTCGGAGTAGTCCCGCTCGTGGCCCATGTTGCGGCCGAGGAACGGCTCGTCGCCGCTGGTGCCGTACTTGATCGCACCGAGCTTGGAGCTCATGCCGTACTGCGTGATCATCGCGCGGGCCAGCTGCGTGGCCTTCTCGATGTCGTTGCCGGCGCCGGTGGTCGGCTCGTGGAAGACCAGTTCCTCGGCCGCCCGGCCACCCAGCGCGTACGCCAGGGTGTCGATCATCTCGGCCCGGGTCTGGGTGTACTTGTCCTCCGTCGGGAGGACGAGCGTGTGACCCAGCGAGCGACCCCGGGACAGGATGGTCACCTTGTGCACCGGCGCGGCGTGCGGCAGCGCCCAGGCGACCAGCGCGTGCCCACCCTCGTGGTACGCGGTGATCTTCTTCTCCTGGTCGCTCATCACCCGGGTCCGGCGCTGCGGGCCGGCGATCACCCGGTCGATCGACTCCTCCAGGGAGTCGTTGGTGATCGCCCGCTGCTCCTTACGAGCGGTGAGCAGCGCGGCCTCGTTGATCACGTTGGCCAGGTCGGCGCCGCTGAAGCCAGGGGTACGCCGGGCGACCGCGTCGAGGTCGACGTCGGGCGTGAACGGCTTGCCCTTGGCGTGCACCCGCAGGATGGCCTTGCGGCCCTCCATGTCGGGGGCGTCGACCGGGATCTGCCTGTCGAACCGGCCGGGGCGCAGCAGCGCCGGGTCGAGGATGTCCGGACGGTTGGTGGCGGCGATCAGGATGACGCCGCCCTTGGTGTCGAAGCCGTCCATCTCGACCAGCAGCTGGTTGAGCGTCTGCTCCCGCTCGTCGTGACCGCCGCCCATGCCGGCGCCACGGTGGCGGCCGACCGCGTCGATCTCGTCGACGAAGACGATCGCCGGGGCGTTCGACTTGGCCTGCTCGAACAGGTCGCGGACGCGGCTGGCGCCGACACCGACGAACATCTCGACGAAGTCGGAGCCGGAGATGGAGTAGAAGGGCACCCCGGCCTCGCCGGCGACCGCGCGGGCCAGCAGCGTCTTACCGGTACCGGGCGGGCCGAACAGCAGCACGCCCTTCGGGATCTTGGCGCCCAGGGCCTGGTATTTCGCCGGGTTCTGCAGGAAGTCCTTGATCTCGTGCAGTTCCTCGACGGCCTCGTCCGCACCCGCGACATCAGCGAAGGTGGTCTTCGGCGTGTCCTTGGTGATCATCTTCGCCTTGGACTTGCCGAAGTTGAGCACCCGGGAGCCGCCGCCCTGCATCTGCGACATGAAGAACAGCAGCAGGAGCACGAGCAGCGCGATGGGAAGCAGGTTGACCAGCAGGCTGACCCAGATGCTGTCCGACGACACCTTGGTGTCGACCGGGCCGGTGATGCGGTCCGCCGCCTCGGCCTCGCGTACCTGGTTCCAGACCTGGCCGCCGACCTCGTACGGGAACTGCGCCTCGATCTTGTCAGTGGTGGTGTCGCCGTCGAACTTGGCCTTGTCCTTCAGGTCGAGCTGGAGCGTCTGCTCCTTGTCCTGGAAGACGACCTTCTCGATGCCACCCTTGTTGAGCTGGTCGAGCGCGACGGACGTGTCCACCCGGTGGTAGCTGGGACCAGCGGTGAACAGTTGACTGAGCACAACGGCGCCGAGGATGACCAGGATGATCCAGACCACCGGTCGGCGGAAGAAACGCGTACGTTCCATGCTGTAGTCGGGTGCCGAGGCGCCCGCATCCTCCTGATCGACGTCCTGACCGTCTGAATGGTGTCGCCGCCTTGAGCGGCGGCCGGGGCCGCCGTGCGGGCCGGCCCGACCCCCGGGGCACGCAAACTGCCGCACCACGGTCATTCGACGGTACACCGTACGCGCGACGAGTGAGCTTGCGAGCCCGGCACTTACGCGTAGGGCGAACCCGGGTTTGAGCCGGCGTGGCGGGGAGCTCCCACCCGGCCCGCCCACACCGCACGGTCACGCGGTTCGAGGGGCCGGGCGTGGAGGGTGCCTCCACGTCACCGGTCCCTACCGTAGACCGGAAGACTGAGAGCCCGCTGAATGTCAGCTGACGAAGGGCTCGGCAAAGCCTCAGGCCCGCGCGTACACCTCGGGCTTGAGCACCCCGACGTAGGGCACCTCGCGGTACCGCTCGCCGAAGTCGAGCCCGTAGCCCACGACGAACTCGGTGGGGATGTCGAACCCGACGTACTTGACCGGGACCTGCACCTTGACCGCGTCCGGCTTGCGGAACAGCGCGACCACCTCGACGCTCGCCGCGGAGCGCGACTCCAGGTAGCGCAGCAGCCAGGACAGCGTCAGGCCGGAGTCGACGATGTCCTCGACGACCACCACGTGGCGGCCGGCGATGTCCCGGTCCAGGTCCTTGAGGATGCGGACCACGCCGGACGAGGTGGTGCCCTGGCCGTAGGACGAGACGGCCATGAACTCCAGCTCGGCGGGCGGGCCCTGGCGGCCCAGCGCGCGGGCGAAGTCGGCCATGAACATGACCGCTCCCTTGAGCACACACACGAGCAGCAGGCCGTCCTCGACGTGGGCGTAGTCCGCCGAGACCTGCTTGGCCAGCTCCGCGGTCTTGTCGCGGATCTGCGCCTCCGAGATGATCACGTGGTCGATGTCGGCGTCGTACCAGGAGCCGTCAGCCATGCTCCTAGCCTGCCGTACGCCCCCGCGCCGCCGTCGGCGGGGCCGCCCCTTTTGGCGCGGTCCCGCCGGGGATTATCGGCGCGAACTGAATAAATCACCTCAGCAGGTACGGGAGCGCCAGCGCTGCCCGTCGTCGCTCGGCTTCCAGTCGGCCGAGTCGCGGGTGTCGGCGGTGAACCCGAAGGCGCTGGCGCCGACGAGAAGGAGCAGGAAGAGCAGGAGCAGCAGAACGGTCATGGCGGCGCTCGCTTTCGCATGGTTGAGACTGTTTTCGCCGCCGGTGCGCACCGGACACCATTGATTCTGCGGGCCGCCGACCGATCCGGACAGTGGCAGGAATGTCATCGGGAATCGATTTCCTGCCACCTGTCGGGTTACCCTCGTCACATGCTCCGCTCGGTCGCCGTCATCGCCATGGACCACGTCGCCGCGTTCGAACTCGGCGTGCTCGCCGAGGTCTTCGGCACCGACCGCACCGCCGACGGCTTCCCCGGATACCGGTTCGACGTCTGCACCGCCGACGGCGGCGCGGTCCGCAGCCGCTCCGGGTTCCTGCTCACCCCCACCGCCGGCCTGGGCCCGGTCGAGGACGCCGACCTGGTGGCGGTCCCCGCGCACGCCGACGGCACCCCGGTCCCCGAGCCGGTGCTCGCCGCGCTGCGCCGCGCCGCCGACCGGGGCGCCTGGCTGCTCAGCGTCTGCGCCGGCGCGTTCGTCCTCGGCGAGGCGGGCGTACTAGACGGGCGCGACTGCACCACCCACTGGCGGTACACCGACGAACTCCAGCAGCGCTTCCCGGCCGCCCGGGTCCAGTGCGACTCGCTCTACGTGCAGGACGACCGGCTGCTCACCAGCGCAGGCACCGCCGCCGGCATCGACGCCTGCCTGCATCTGGTACGCCAGGAGCACGGCTCCGCGGTGGCGACCCGGCTGGCCCGCCGGATGGTGGTGCCGCCGCACCGCGACGGCGGCCAGTCGCAGTACGTCGAGGCGCCGATCCCCAAGGCGCCGGAGGCACCCACGCTGGAACCGGTGCTGGAATGGTTGATGGGACACCTGCCGCGACAGGTGACAGTGGACGAGCTGGCGGCGCGCGCCGGGATGGCCCCACGTACGTTCGCCCGCAGGTTCCGCGCCGAGACCGGCACCACCCCGCACGACTGGGTGACCAACCAGCGGGTGCTGCTGGCCCGGCACCTGCTGGAGGACACGTCACTGAGCGTGGAGGGCGTCGCCGAGCAGGCCGGTTTCGGCGACGCGGCAGCGCTGCGGCACCACTTCACTCGCCGGGTGGGCACCACCCCGCTTGCCTACCGCACCACCTTCCGAGACCGCCAGACCACCTGACCCACCCCACACCGCCGGCACCTCTGGAGCGGTGATCAAGGAGTTTGCGGGCTGGGGAGGGCCGGAACGTGACCAAAAGGCCTTGATCAACGGGGGGGTAGGGGGGCCGCCCGCTCGGGTCAGGGCAGGAGGTGACCCGCGTGGCGGCGTACCTGGTGGTTGCCGGGCAGGTGCACCGGGCCCTGTCCGCGCCACGCCGTGACCAGGGCGTCCAGCGCGGCCACGTGCCTGTGGGACAGCGCGGCCGGCGCGGCGCCCAGCTCGCGGGCCCAGGTGTGCAGCACCCGGGTACGGACGGCGGCCGGCAACTCGGCGAGCCCGGCTACGGACAGCCCGCCCTCCCTGGTCCGGGCGTCGGCGAGCGCGGCGTCGGCGAGCGCGTCGAGCGCGGCGTTGTCGGCCGCGAGCAGCCCGGCGGTACGGGCCAGGTTGGCCACCACCCCCGGCCCGAGCGCGTCGACGAGTCCCGGCAGCACGTCGGACCGGACCCGGGCCCGGGCGTACGCCGGATCGGCGTTGTGCGGGTCCGCCCACGGGTCGAGCCCGAGCGCTTCGCAGGCGGCCCGGGTGTTGGCGCGCGGGACGTCGAGCAGTGGGCGCAGCAGGGGTACCCCGTCGACGTCGCGCCGCTCCGGCATCCCGGACAGCCCGCGCGGTCCGGCGCCCCGGGCCAGCGCCAGCAGGACGGTCTCGGCCTGCTCGTCGCGCGTGTGCCCGAGCAGCACACCGACTGCGTCGAACCGGTGGGCGGCCGCGATCAGCGCCTCGTACCGGGCCTCGCGGGCGGCCGCCTCCGGACCGCCGGGCCGGCCGTCCACGCGTACCGGAAGCACCTCGACCGGGTCGAGCCCTTCGGCGCGGGCCCAGTCGGCGACCGCCTCGGCCCGTTCCGCCGACCCGGCTTGCAGGCCGTGGTCGACCGTCACCAGGCCGGCCTGCCGTCCGAGCCGGGGGGCCACGAACGCGGTGGCGGCGGCGAGCGCGAGCGAGTCGGCCCCGCCGGAGCAGGCCACCAGCACCGGGCCGCCGCCGGGCAGGCCGGTCAGCACCCGGCGGACGGCGAGCCGCACGGCGGCGACGGCGGGAGCGGGCGACGGCGAGCGGCGCGACCGGGCGCCGGAATCCGCCCGGCCCGCGGAAGAAGCCGGACCGAGCGGACCAGCCGAACCGGCCGGATCAGCCGACTGGCGGGGTGGCACCGGCGGGCCCGTGTACGCGTGACACCCAGGCGTCCGGGTCGCCCAGCTCGTCCAGGCGGGGCAGCGTCAGCGGCGACGAGAAGATCTTGTTGAAGCCCTGCATGCCCACCCGGTCGACGACGCCGTGCACGAACTTGCGGCCCTCGGCGTACTGGCGCATCTTGACCTCGATGCCGAGCAGCCGCCGGATCGCCTTCTCCAGCGGGTTGCCGGACTCGCGGCGGCGGTTGAACGCCGCCCGGATCGACTCGACGCTGGGGATGACCTGCGGGCCGACGCCGTCCATCACGAACTCGGCGTGGCCCTCCAGCAGCGTCATCAGCGCGGTCAGCCGGTCCAGCACCGCGCGCTGCGCCGGGGTCTGCACGATGTCGAGCACGCTGGCCCGGCTCTCCGGGTCCTTGACCGCGTCGGAGAGCGTCGCCACGCCGCGGCGGAGCCGTTCCAGCAGGTGCTCGCCGCCCTGGGAGGCGTCCACGAACGCCTGCACCTCGCCGAGGAAGTACGCGCGCATCCACGGCACGGCGGTGAACTGGGTGCGGTGGGTCACCTCGTGCAGGCACACCCAGAGCCGGAAGTCACGCGAGTCGGCGCCGAGCTTCCGCTCGACCTCCAGGATGTTCGGGGCCACCAGCAGCAGCTGGCCGGGGTCGCCGGCGAAGACCTCGTACTGGCCGAGCACGCGGCCGGAGAGGTACGCCAGCACGGTGCCGGCCTGCACACCCGTGACCCGGGAGCCGATCGCCTCGGTGAGCGCGCCCGGCCGCTTGTCCCCGGAGAGACGCTCGACCAGCGGGGAGACCACCTCACGCAGCCCGGCGATGTTCGCCGCCGCCCAGTCCCGGCGGTCGACCACGCGTACCGGCGGGTGCGCGACCTGCGCACGCAGCCCGGTGTAGTCGGCGACGTGACCGGCCGCCTCCTCGGTCAGCCGGCGCAGGTCGCCGACCACGTCGGTGGCCTCGGCGTACGACACCCGGGGGCCCGACTTGCTCAGCGCCCCCGCTGTCGCGGCGGCCAGATCCCAGTCCACGAACTGCGCCATGAACCCACCGTACCCGCGCCGGAACACCCCCACCCGGGCTCGCGCCGGCCTATCGACGCCCGTCGGTCAGCGGCAGCCGCACCCGGCCAGCGCCGAACTGATCCGGTCCAGCGCCGCCCGGGTGTCGTCCAGCGAGCCCTGGGTCCGGTCGGTGAGCACGGCGAACGTGAGCAGCCGGCCGTCGGCTGTGGTCACCGTGCCGGCGATCGCGTTTACGCCGCTCAGCGTGCCGGTCTTGGCCCGGACGACACCCGCTCCGGCGCGGGTCGCCGCCGCGCGGTAGCGCTCGTCGAGCGTGCCGGACCAGCCACCGACCGGCAGACCGCCGAAGATCGCGGCGAGTTCGGGATGGCTGCCGTTGCCGGCGAGCGTGATCAGGTCGGTGAGCAGCGAGGGGCTGATCCGGTTGGTGCGGGACAGCCCGCTGCCGTCGGCCAGGCTGATCTCGCCGGCGGGCAGGCCCAGCTCGCCGAGCACCTGGTCGGTGGCGGCCGCGCCGCCGGCGAACGAGCCGGGCTTGCCCTTGGCGAGCGCCACCTGGCGGGCCATCGCCTCGGCGATCACGTTGTCGCTGTCGCTGATCATGATGTCGACCAGCCGGATCATCGGCAGTGATTCGACCTTTCCGAGCTCGGCGCCGGGGGCCGTACCCGTGGCGCCGGACGCGCCCGGCGCGGTGCCCCGGGTCACCTGGGCGGCGCCGCCGGTCAGGCCGAGCAGCTTGGCGAACTGCCGGCCGGCGGTCAGGTCGGGCTGCGGCACCCGCTCGGCGGCGTGATTGGTCTGCTCGGCGGTGCGCCGCGCCTCAGCCGCGTTCTTCCGGGCGCCGTCGGTCATCAACGCGGTGATCGCCGCGCCGAAACCGCCGGTGGGGATGTCGGCGTCCCAGCCGGGCTCGAAGACCGGGCCGCTGAACAGCGACGAGTCGACGATCACCTTGGTCGGCGCGGTGCCGCCGAGCGCGTCGCGCACCTGGGCGGCGAGGTCGTCCAGCCGGGCCGCGCCCGGGTAGAAGCCGTTCTTGTCCACGGCGAGCGTGGGGTCACCACCGCCGACCAGGACCACCTCGCCCGGGTTCGCCCCGGCCACCGCGCGGGTCGGGATCCGGTAGGCCGGGCCACGCGCGGCGAGCACCGCCACGCCGGTCGCCAGCTTGGTCACCGAGGCGGGCACGGTGGGCGTGTCCTGACCGCTGCCGTAGAGCGCCTGGCCGGTGCTCACGTCGGCCACCGACACGTGCACCCGGTCGCCGAGCGCGGCGGCGCGGACCAGCGGGTCGAGGGCGGTGCGGATGCCGGCCTCGGTGGGCAGCGGGGCGTTGCCGTCCGGCCCGGCCAGCACGGCCTGCGGGGAGGGCTCGGGCGGCGCGGCGACCGCCGTACCCGTGCTGTCGTCGTCGCCCAGCCACCCGGCGACCGGGCCGGGGCGCAGCACGGCGAGCCCGGCCACCGCCAGGGCCAGCACGAGCACGCAGGCGAGCGCCGCGACGAGCCGCCGGCCGCGTCGCGGCCGGCCCGGGGGCGGCCCTGAGGGTACGGGCGGCGCGGCGCCGACCGGCGGGACCGGCGGGCTGACCGGGATCGAGTCCGGCGCGCCGGGCCAGTTCAGCGGAGCCGTCGGGTCGTGGGACGGGCCGACGCGGGCCGAGCCGCTCGCCGGGCCGGAGCCGTGGTGCGGCGGGCCGACGCGGGCGGACCCGGTGGCCGGAGCCGGACGATGGGGGACGTTCGCACCAGGGACGGACACCCGCCCGGTGGCCCCGCCGGAACCGGAACCGGCGGACCCGCGCCCGTCAACCCTCTCGGGGCGGTAGTGTGAATCTTCCCTCCCCACGGCCCCCTCCTCCCCGCTCGAAATCGCCTTGGGCGACACTACTTCGGTCCGAACACTATGCGGCGGCCGGAGCCGACGGGGGGCGTTCACCCCGCGCCGGGGGTGAGCCGCTGGTTGCCGTTAGCCAGCGTGGGCAAACGAGGGAGCGTGGAAGATGGATTTCGACGTCACGGTTGAGATCCCCAAGGGTCACCGGAACAAGTACGAGGTAGACCACGCGACCGGCCGCATCCGGCTGGACCGCACCCTCTTCACCTCCACGCAGTACCCGGCCGACTACGGGTTCATCGAGGGCACCCTGGGCGAGGACGGCGACCCGCTGGACGCGCTGGTGCTGGTGCCGGAGCCGACGTTCCCGGGCTGCCTGATCCGCTGCCGCACCATCGGCATGTTCCGGATGACGGACGAGAAGGGCGGCGACGACAAGGTCCTCTGCGTGCCCTACGAGGACCCGCGTCAGGAGCACCTGCGCGACATCCACCACCTGGGCGAGTTCGACCGGCTGGAGATCCAGCACTTCTTCGAGGTCTACAAGGACCTGGAGCCGGGCAAGTCGGTCGAGGGCGCGACCTGGGTGGGCCGGGTCGAGGCCGAGGCGGAGATCGCCGCGTCGTACCGGCGCGCCAAGGAGGCCGAGGAGCGCGGCGAGACGCTGCACTGACGCTCACGCTTTCGCCGGAGGCCCGGGTCGCGCTTCGCGACCCGGGCCTTGCGCGTGTTCAGGCGAGCAGGTCGCGGGCCCGGTCGTAGAGGTCGAGCACCGCGCAGGCCACCGGCACGACCGCGACCACGAGCGCGGTGTCGGTCAGGTCGGCCAGCCGGCCGAGGTACGGGGAGACCGGGCGCCGGGCGTACGTGGCGCCGGCGGTGACCGCCGTGAGTGCCAGGGCCAGCCCGCCCACTGTCAGCGCCAGGCGGCCACCGGGACCGGCCCGCTCGGCCAGCACCACGCCGAGCAGGGCGAACCCGGCCAGCCCGGCGACGACAGCGGGCACCCGGTGCCGTACCGCCACGAACAGGCGGGAGCGCAGCAGCAGCACCCCGCAGGCGACCGCGGCGAGCAGCAGCCCGGCGGTACGCCCGACGGAGACGAGCACCGCGACCGCGCCGACCGCGAGCACCGCGTGGCCGAGCAGCATCCCGGTGAGCACCTCCTCGGCGCGGGCCACCGCCGCGTGCACCCGGCCCCGGTCCGGCAGGTCCCGGGTGCCGGCCGGGCTGGGCAGGGTGAGCGGCGGCAGCGGCAGCTTGCCAACCCGGATGGCCAGCAACGGCAGCCCGCCGAGCGCGAACACCAGCACGGCGAGCAGGACCGCGGCGGTGCCGTCCGGGTCGAGCAGCAGCCCGCCGAGCGCGGCCGCCACGCCTGCCACGCCGACAGTCACCCCGGCCACGGAGACGCGGGACCGGCTGGCCACGCCGAGCAGGCCGAGCACCGCCACCAGCAGCAGCGCCACCGAGCCGACCAGCAGTTCGGGGGCGCCGACCCAGCGCAGGCCGGGGATCGGGCCGACCGGGTCGCCGGAGGTGACCGCCAGCGCACCGGCCGCCGCGGCCCAGGGCAGCGCGTACCCGCCGAGCGTGGCGCCGACCGGGCCGTCCCCGTACGCCCGGGACGCCGCGGTGGCGGTGAGCACCAGGATCAGGGCGACCGCCGCGGCGACCGGCCAGCCGCGCGCGCCCGGCCCGGCCGCGACCACGGCGACCAGGCCGACGGCCAGGGGTACGGCGGCACCGGCGAGCGCCGCGGCCCGGGTGGCCCGGCCCGACCAGGCGGCACCCCGGCGCCGGGCGCCGTCCACGATCGCCTCGACCACGTCGTCGTACTCCAGTTCGGGCCACTGCGCGCGGGCCGGCACCAGGTGCAGCACCTCGCCGTCGCGCACTCCTTGCGGCAGCAGCGCCTGGGCGGTGGCGAGCACCGCCCCGTCGGTCCGGCGCAGCACCCACCCGCCGTGCCGTTCCCCGTCGTCGGCCAGCCCCTCACCGGCGTGCCGGAGCACCTCGGGCAACAGCTCGGCCAGGGGCACCTGCTCCGGGAGGGCCACGTCGACCCGCCGCCTGGGCGCGCTGATCGTGACCCGGGCGAGCCCGCTTGTCATCGAGGCATCTCCATATCGAGCGGAGGGAGTGGGCTGACGGACGAGAGGACTTTACCTACGATGAGCCAGGCTCGGGTTACCCAGAGCCACTTCCGGGGAGGGTGAGTGTCCACTGTCGTCATCAAGCGGCCGCCACGCCGCCCGGCACCGGAGATCCCGGTCGGTGAGCTGCCCGTCGAGGCGCCGCCGGAGATCCCCGCCGCCGCCGGTGGGCGCTGGCAGCAGGCGCTGATGGTGCTGCCGATGCTCGGCGGGACGGTGGCCATGGCGATGATGTTCGGCCGCGGCGGCGGGGCCTACTCGTACGTGGTGGGCGGCATGTTCGGCCTCTCCTCGCTGGCGATGCTGGTCACCACCTGGGGCAGCGCCGGGCCGAAGAAGTCCGAGCTGATGGCCGCCCGCCGGGAGTACCTGCGCCACCTCGCCACGCTCCGGCGCCGGGTGCGGGAGACCGCCGGCGCCCAGCGGGCCGGGCTGTCCTACCGCCATCCCGAGCCGGGGCGGCTCTGGTCGACAGTCGACAGTCACCGGGTCTGGGAGCGCCGGCCGGGCGACCCGGACTTCGCCGTGGTCCGGGTCGGTGTGGGCCCGCAGACGCTCGCCACCCCGCTGGTCCCGCCGGTCACCCGCCCGCTGGAGGAGCTGGAGCCGATGACGGCCGGGGCGCTGCGGCGCTTCCTGGACGCGTACTCGGTGGTGCCGGACCTGCCGGTGGCGCTGTCGCTGCGCAGTTTCGCCCGGGTCTTCGTGCGCGGCCCGGCCGGCCCGGTACGCGGCGCCGGCTCGCCCGCCGCGCAGGCGCTGGCCCGGGCGGTGCTCACCCAGCTCGCCGTCTTCCACGCGCCGGACGAGCTGCTGATCGCGGTGTGCGCCGGGCCGGAACGCCGGACCGCCTGGGAGTGGGTGAAGTGGCTGCCGCACGCCCACCATCCGGCGCGCACCGACGCGCTGGGCCCGGTGCGGCTGGTCACCAGCTCCGCCGCCGACCTGGAACGGCTGCTCGACGACGTGCTCGGCGCCCGGTCCCGGTTCAGCCCGCACGGCACCGCCACCGACGGGCCGCACGTCGTGGTGGTGCTCGACGGCGGTGACCTGACCGGCGCGACCGACCTGGCCGGTGACGGCGGCATCGACGCGGTCACAGTGCTCGACCTGGACACTCCGCCGCCCCGGCTGCTCGACCGGTACGCGCTCCTGCTCGACCTGGTCGACGGCCGGCTGCACTCGCACTCCGCGGAGGGGCACGCCGAGGTGGGCGCCGCCGACGCGCTGGCGCCCGCCGACGCGGAGGCGGTGGCCCGGCGGCTCGCGCCGCTGCGGCTGGCCGGCACGGTACGCGGACCGGACGCGCCGCCCGGCGCCGAGCTGGGTCTGCCCGAGCTGCTGGGTCTCGGCGACCCGGAGAGCTTCACCGCCGAGCAGGGCTGGGCGCCCCGGGCCGCGCGGGACCGGCTGCGGGTGCCGATCGGCGTGGGCGCCGACGGCGGGGCGATCGACCTCGACCTGAAGGAGTCGGCGCAGGACGGCATGGGCCCGCACGGCCTGCTGATCGGCGCGACCGGCTCGGGCAAGTCGGAGCTGCTGCGCACGCTCGTGCTCGGGCTGGCCGCCACGCACAGCTCGGAACAGCTCAACTTCGTCCTCGTCGACTTCAAGGGCGGCGCCACGTTCGCGCCGTTCGGGCGGCTGCCGCACACCGCCGCCGTGATCACCAACCTGGCCGACGCGCTGCCGCTGGTGGACCGGATGGTGGACGCGATCAACGGGGAGCTGATGCGCCGGCAGGAGCTGCTGCGCCGGGCCGGCAACTTCGCGAGCGTGCGCGACTACGAGCGGGCCCGGGCGGCCGGTTCGCCGCTGGCCCCGCTGCCGTCGCTGCTGCTGATCTGCGACGAGTTCTCCGAGCTGCTGTCCGCCAAGCCCGACTTCATCGACCTGTTCGTGCAGATCGGCCGGCTGGGCCGGTCGCTCGGGGTGCACCTGCTGCTTGCCAGCCAGCGGCTGGAGGAGGGGCGGCTGCGCGGGCTGGACACGCACCTGTCGTACCGGATCGGTTTGCGGACGTTCTCGGCGCTGGAGTCCCGGACGGTGCTGGGCGTGCCGGACGCGCACGAGCTGCCGCGCAGCCCGGGGCACGGTTACCTGCGCTCGGGCACCGATCCGCTGGTCCGGTTCAAGGCCGCGTACGTCTCCGGCGCGGTCCGCCGCCGCGGCGGCGGGGCGGGCGCGTCCGGCGCCGGTGAGGCGCGTGTGCTCGCGTTCTCCACCCACCTGGTCCCGGTGCCCGAGCCGCCCGCGCCCGTCGCCCCGCCCGCCGAGGACGACAGCGGCGAGACGCTGCTGGACCTGCTCGTGGACCGGCTGACCGGGCAGGGCCCACCGGCGCATCAGGTGTGGCTGCCACCGCTGGACGCCTCGCCCGCCCTGGACGAGCTGCTCGGCCCGGTCGGCACCGACCCGGTACGCGGGCTCACGGTGGCGAATCCGGAGCTGCACGGGGCGCTCCAGGTGCCGGTGGCGGTGGTGGACAAGCCGTTCGAGCAGCGGCGTGACCTGCTCTGGCTGGCGCTGGACGGCGCGGCCGGGCACGTCGCTGTGGTCGGCACCACCCGCAGCGGCCGGTCCAGCCTGCTGCGCACCCTGGTCTGCGCGCTCGCGCTCACCCACACCCCGGCCGAGGTGCAGGTCTACTGCCTCGACTTCGGCAGCGGGACGCTGGGCACGCTGCGCGACCTGCCGCACGTGGGCGGTGTCAGCGGGCGGACCGACGGCACCGCGGTGCGCCGTACCGTCGGCGAGGTCGCCGGCCTGCTGGCCGAGCGGGAGCGGCGTTTCGCCGAGGCCGGTGTGGAGTCGATGGCCGCATGGCGACGGCGGCGGGCGGCGGGCGCGCCGGACCCGTTCGGGGACGTGTTCCTTGTGGTGGACGGCTGGAACACGCTGCGCGGCGAGTACGAGGATCTGGAACCGCTGGTCACCGAACTCGCCACCCGGGGCCTGGCGTACGGGGTGCACGTGGTGGCGAGCGCGCTGCGCTGGTCGGACTTCCGCCCAGCGATCCGTGACCTGTTCGGCTCCCGGCTGGAGTTGCGTCTCGGCGACCCGGCCGACTCGGTGGTGGTCAAGCGCGCGCTGGCGGCAACCGTGCCGGAGGAGCGTCCGGGACGCGGCATCACGGCGGGAGGACTGCACTTCCTCACCGCCGAACCCCGCGTCGAGGCACTGGGCGCGGAGACCGCCGACATGGTCAAGGCGGTCGCCGGCGCGTGGACCGGTCCGCCGGCGCCCCGGGTGCGGCTGCTTCCGCCGGTGCTGCCGTACGCCGAGCTGGACCAGAGCGCGACGAGCGGGCTGGCGTTCCCGATCGGCGTGGCCGAGGCGGACCTGTCCCAGGTGGTGCTGGACTTCGCCACCGAGCCGAACTTCCTGGTCTTCGGCGACGCCGAGTGCGGCAAGTCGTCGTTCCTGCGGGCGCTCGCCACCTCGATCGTCAACCGGTTCACCCCGGAGCAGGCCCGGGTGATGCTCGTGGACTACCGGCGCAGCCTGATGGGCGTGATCGAGACGCCGCACCTGATCGGGTACGGGACCGCGGCGCCGCACACCGCCGAGCTGATCGAGTCGGCCGCCGGCTATCTCCAGGGGCGGCAGCCGGGGCCGGAGGTGACCCCGGCGCAGCTGCGCAGCCGGTCGTGGTGGCAGGGACCGGAACTGTTCGTGCTCGTCGACGACTACGACCTGGTGGCAGGCGGGCCGACGAACCCGTTGCGGGCGTTGGAGGAGCATCTGCCACACGCCCGGGACGTCGGGCTGCACCTGGTGCTGGCGCGGCGTACCGGCGGTGCCGGGCGGACCGCGTACGAGCCGATCGTGCAGCGGCTGCGCGAGCTGTCCACGGCCGGGCTGGTGATGTCGGGTGGCCCGGAGGAGGGCGCGCTCGTCGGTCAGGTCAAGGCCGGGCCGCTGCCCCCGGGGCGGGCGCGCCTGGTCACGCGCCGGGAGGGGGTGCGCCTGGTGCAGTTGGCGCATCTCCCGCCCGGGTGATCCGCCTCGCGGAGTTGCCCCGTGACGGTCGGGACAACCGGTAATCTCCGTGCAGCATGTGTCTGACGCGACCGAACGGCTGGGGAATGTGACAGGGGATCGGCAGGGACCGCCCGGTGGGCCGCCCCGGCGTCGCGCCGGACGCGCGCTGCTCGCCGCCGTGTCGGCGCTGGCCACCGTCGCCGGTCCGCTGGCACCGCCGGCCCACGCCGCGCCCGCCGCCCCGGCCACAGTGGCGCGTCCCTGGGTGTCCCCCGACCGCCTGCTGCGCACCGATCAGGTACGCGACGAGCAGTGGCAGCTGGAGGAGTTGCGGGCGAAGACCGCGTGGCGCACCTCGACCGGGCGCGGCGTGGTGGTCGCGGTGATCGACTCCGGTGTGGACGGCACCCACCCCGACCTGGCGGGCCAGGTGCTGCCCGGCCTCGATCTGGTGACGCCGGACGGCTCGGACGGCCCGGACCCGGTGGGGCACGGCACCACGGTGGCCGGGCTGATCGCCGGGCGGGCCGACGACGACCGGGGCGTGCTGGGGCTCGCGCCGGACGCCAAGATCCTTCCGGTCCGGGTCCTCGACGTCGAGAACCGCTACGACGACGCGCTGATCATCGCCAAGGCGGTGCGCTGGGCGGTCGACAACGGCGCCCAGGTGGTCAACCTGTCGCTCGGCGGCAGCAGCGACAACCCGGCCCTGGCCGCGGCGCTCGACTACGCGTTCGCCCGGGACGTGGTGGTGGTGGCCTGCACCGGCAATCTGGCCACCTCGACGACCACCGAGGTCTGGTACCCGGCCCGGGAACCGGGTGTGCTCGCGGTCGCCGGGCTGGAGCGGACCAGCGAGAACCTCTGGTCCGGCTCGATCACGGGTCATGAGACGGTGCTCAGCGCCCCGGCCACCGGGCTCTACGGCGCCCGGCCGGAGGGCTACTGGCGGGTGCAGGGTACGAGCTTCGCCGCGCCGCTCGTCGCCGCGACGGCTGCCCTGGTCCGCGCGCGGTATCCGAAGATGTCAGCCGGGGACGTGGTGAACCGGCTGATCGCCACCGCCCGGGATCTCGGCCCGACCGGCCGGGACGACCGGTTCGGCTACGGCCTTGTCGATCCGGTGGCCGCGCTCACCGCCGACGTCCCGGCGGTGGGCCACAACCCGCTCGACGACAACGGCTCCCCCGGCGTGGTGGGCTTCGGGCCGGCGCCCGGCGACACGCGGGACACCCGGGCCGCTGCGGCGGGCCGGGGCGGTGACCCGCTGGGGCGTTCCTCGGAGGGCTGGAACGCCCGGCCGGCGGGCCAGACGGACGCCTCCGCCCCGGAACGGCTCTGGACCGGCCTGGCCCTGTTCGTCGCACTCGTCACCGGCACCGCGTTGATGGTTCGCCGGTTCCGACAGACCCGTCGCTGAACCGGTCTGATCCCGCCCTCGGATGGGTAGGGAGAGCCCCATGGACACCACCGGGGCCACTGTCACGCGGCAGCGGTCGTGGCGGAGCCGCCGCCTCGACCCCGAGCACTCGCTGGGCCTGCGGCTCACCCTGGCCGCGGTCGCGGCGTTCCTGGTGCTGGTGCCGTTCGCCCTGATCGCGCTGCTGGTGCTCGGCGCGTGGCCGCCTCTGCTGCGGCTGGACGCCTCGATCGCCGACGCGTTCCACGGCTACGCACAGGACCATTCCGCCTGGGTCGGTGTGATGACGGTCTGGACGCACGTTTTCGGGCCCGGGCCGCTGCGGGTGGCCGCGGTCGTGGTGGTGGTCTGGCTGGTCCGGCGCGGCGCGCCCAGGCTCGCGATCTGGGTGGTCGTCACAATGGCCGCCGGCGGGCTGCTCGGCGCGCTGCTCAAGCTGCTCGTCGGCCGGGACCGGCCGGATCTGCTCGACCCGGTGGCCCGGGCCGCCGGTTACTCGTTTCCGTCCGGTCACGCGCTCAACGCCACGCTGGCGGCGGGTGTGCTGCTGCTGGTGTTCCTGCCGTTCGTGCGGGACAGCCGCCGGGGCCGGGTCGCGCTGTGGACCGCCGCCGTGCTGGTCGCAGTGGTGACCGGGCTCAGCCGGATCGCGCTGGGCGTGCACTGGACCAGCGACGTGGTGGGCGGCTGGGTGCTCGGGGCGGCGGTGGTGGCCGCGACAGCGGCCGGCTTCGCCACCTGGCGCAGCGGATCCGGGCGGCCGTCCGCCCGTCCGCTCCGTGAGGGGGTCGAGCCGGAGCTGGCCGACCAGCGGCCGGAGGGCGGCCGGGCGTAACCGGACCCGCGCCGGGGTACAGGCGTGCCCATGTCCGATGTCGTGATCCGAGTCACCCGGCGTGTCCTGCTGCCGCTGGCCCTGCTCTTCGCGCTGATGGTGGGCCTGGGCCTGCTGGTGACCCGGGTGCTGGCCCGTACCTGGCCGTTCACCGTGGAGGACACGGTCAACCGTGAGCTGGCCGGCGACCGGACGCCGGGGTAGAACGACGTCTCGCTGGTGTTCAGCACGCTGGCCAGCACCCAGATGATCGTCGTGGTGACGGTGCTGGCGGCGCTGGTGCTGCGGCTGGTGCTGCACCGCTGGCGGGAGCCGCTGTTCCTGTGCGCGGCGGTGACCGCGCAGGCGCTGATCTTCCTGTTCACCACCATGGCCATCGACCGGAACCGCCCGGCCGTCGCGCACATGGACGCCTCCCCGCCCACGTCCAGCTTCCCGTCCGGGCACACCTCGGCGGCCACGGCGCTCTACGTCGGTCTCGCGGTGCTGCTGGCGCTGCGGGCGCGCAGCACCCCGACCAAGGTCGGCTGGTGGACGCTGCTGGTGCTGGTGCCGATCGGCGTGGCGCTCACCCGGATGTACCGGGGCATGCACCACCCGAGCGACGTGGTCGCCTCGTTCCTCAACGGCGGCGCGTGCGTGGCGATCATGGCGCGGGCGGTACTCGACCGCACGCTCACCTGGGGCCGCGCCCGGCTGCCGCTGTCCCGCTCGGGCGACGAGGCGACACCGGCGGGAGCATCGGCGGGTGGCTGAGCGCCGCCGGCCGGCTCAGGTGCAGTCGCCGGTCGCCACTCCCCGGGTACGCTCCGCGCCCGCGAGCGCCACCGGTCGCGCCTCGGCGGCGGTCACCGCGAAACCGGTGTTCGGGTCGTCCGCCGCCGCCGCGAAGATCACGCCGAGCACCAGACCGTTCGAGGAGACCAGCGGGCCGCCGGAGTTGCCGCTGCGCACCAGCGCCCGGATCGTGTAGATCTCCCGGTTGACGTCACCGGCCGAGTAGATGTCCGGGCCGGTGATCCGGTCGACGTCCCGGATCCGGGCCGGGCGGGCGTCGTACGGGCCGTCGAGCGGGAAGCCGAGCACGATCGCGTCAGCGCCGGTGGCGGCCGGGCCGGCGGCGAAGCGCAGCGACGGGCCGGGCAGCCCGGGTACGTAGAGCACGGCCAGGTCCCGGTCCGGATCGTAGACGACGACCTCGCCGTCGTACCGCTCGCCGCGCAGTTCCACAGCCACCGAGCGGGTGCCGGCCACCACGTGCGCGTTGGTCATCACCCGGTCGTCGGCGTACACGAAACCGGAGCCCTCGATGCGGCGCGAGCAGCTCGGCGCGGAGCCGAGCACCTTCACCACCGACCGCCTGCTGTTCTGCACCACCTGGGAGTTGGCCAGCGCCGGGTCGGGCGGTGCCACCTGCCGGGCCCTGGTCGGCGCGAGGTCGCCGAACACGTCCGGGAAGCCGTTGGTGTCGACCGTGTCGCGCAGCGCTGTGGACAGGTCCTGCGCCTTGTCCGGCAGCACCTGGTCGACGACGGTGAGCAGCGCGCTGTTGCGGACCGAGGAGGCCAGCCACGGCACCGAGGAGGAGCCGAGCGGCACGGCGACCAGCCACGCCACGAGCATGACCGCGATGACCGAGATGAACGCGCCGCCGACGTCGTCGATCTTCCGGCCGGCCGGGCCGGTGATGGCGGCCCGCAGGTTCGAGCCGAGCCAGCCCGCCAGCGCCTGCCCCAGCACCGCGAGCCCGAAGATCGCCACCAGGGAGATCAGCACGCGTGTGCCGCTCGCCGCGAACTGCTGCGCGATCAGCGGCCCGACCTGGAGGCCGAGCAGCGCTCCGAGGAAGAAGCCGGAGAACGACAGGGCCCCGATGACGAAACCCTGACGGTATCCGCTGATCGCGAACACGAGCATGAGCAGAAGAAGGACGAGATCCACGGCGGACACCCCCCAAGGGTACGGGCACGGGGCCCGTGCTCGGCTCAGCGCTCGCGGAACGTGACCCGGGGATGCGTACGGGTGATCAGCGCACCGGGCTCTCGTCGGCCGCCTCGGTGCCCGCCGACGGAGCGGGCGTGGCGTCCACGGGCGGCAGGTCCACCACACGCGAGTGCGGCCAGGGCCGGGACCAGCCGCCCATCTCCAGCAGCCGGTCGATCACGCCTGCGGTGAAGCCCCAGACGAGCATGCCGCGTGCGGAGAAGGCGGGACCGATCCAGCCGCTCGGGTGGCGTACCCGCATGCGGTTGTCCGGGTCGACCAGCTCGGTGACCGGCAGCCGGGCCACGTGCGCGACCTCGGCCGGCTCACGCGGGTGCACCGGGTGCGGGTCGTGCCACCAGGCGAGCACCGGGGTGACCACGAAGTCGCTGACCGGGATCCAGAGCCGGGGCAGCTCGGCGAGCACTGTGACGCTGCCGGGGTCGAGGCCGACCTCCTCGTTCGCCTCGCGCAGCGCGGTGGCGCGGGCGTCGGCGTCCTCCGGGTCGGCCGCCCCGCCCGGGAAGGCCGGCTGCCCGGCGTGGTTGCGCAGCGTCGCGGCGCGCTGGAGGACGAGCACGTCCGGCCCGGCGCCGGGCTCCTCGCCGAGCAGCACCAGTACGGCGCTCTCCCGGCCGCCGCTGGACGGCGTGACGATGCGGGTGAAGTCCTCCGCCCGCGCGGTGCCGAGCCGGCCCAGCAGCGGGTCGAACCACACCGGCGGCCGTCGGGTCATACCCGCACCCCGAGGTGACGTTCGAGCAGCGCGGCGAGGCGGGCGTCGTCGAGCGCGCCGGTCGCGTCGGTGTGCCGGATCCGCCCGTCGGCGTCGACGAGCACCGTGAGCGGGAACGCGTTGCGTTCGAGCGCGCGCTGGAACGCGTCGCCCTGGTCGAGCAGCATCGGGAAGTCGACGCCGTAGTCCTCGCCGATGGACTGCGCGCCGCCGCGGCTGTCCCGGCTGTTCACGCCGATCACCTGGAACCGGCCGTCGGCCCGCTCGCTGAGCCGCTGGAACGCGGGCAGCTCCTTGCGGCACGGCGGACACCAGGACGCCCACACGTTGATCACCGCCGGGCCCTTGACGTCGCGCAGGTTCACGGGCGCGCCGCCGGTGAAGCAGTTGAGCGTCAGGTCGGGGAGCTGGTCACCGGCCTTACCGGCGGACGTCGGGGACGCGGCGGCGGGCGCGACGGTCAGCGGGGCGCAGTCGGCGAACGGCGAGGGGCGCTCGGCCCGGGTCGCCGGCGCCGGACGTTCCGGCTCCTCGGCGGTGGCGGTGCAGCCCGCCGTCGCCAGCAGCAGCGGGACGAGAAGGTACGCGAGCCGGCGCATCACGGCACGTCCGCCGCTGCCGCCTGCTGCGGCACCAGGTCGGGATCGAGGCCGACGGCCACCGCCAGGTCACGGGCGCGGGGGCCCTTGAGCAGCTTGGCCGCGGCGGCCGGCTCGGTCGGCCCGGTGCCGTACGCGGGACACAGCTTCGCCAGCGTGCACGCGCCGCAGGCGGGCTTGCGGGCGTGGCAGACCCGGCGGCCGTGGAAGATGACCCGGTGCGACAGCATCGTCCAGTCGCGCTTGGGGTAGAGCGCGCCGATCGCGTGCTCGATCTTCACCGGATCGGTCTCGGTGGTGAGCTGCCACCGGTGCACCAGCCGCTGGAAGTGGGTGTCGACGGTGATGCCGGGGACGCCGAAGGCGTTGCCGAGGATGACGTTGGCGGTCTTTCGGCCGATCCCCGGCAGGGTCACCAGGTCGTCGAGCCGCCCGGGCACCTCGCCGTCGTACCGCTCGCAGAGCGCCCGCCCGAGGTTGATCAGGGAGCTGGTCTTGTTGCGGTAGAACCCGGTGGGCCGGATCAGCTCCTCCAGCTCGGCGCGGTCCGCCGCGGCGTAGTCGGCGGCGGTGCGGTAGCGGGCGAACAGCTTCGGCGTGACCTCGTTGACCTTCTTGTCGGTGCACTGGGCGGACAGGATCGTCGCCACTGCGAGCTCCAGCGCGTTGGCGTGGTCGAGTTCACAGTGCGCGTCGGGGTGCGTCTCGGTCAGCACGCGGCCGATGCGCCGGGCGCGGCGCGTACGGCCGAGGTCGGTCTCGGGGGAGCGCGTGGTCACGTCGGCCAGCCTACGTCGCGGGGCCGACGCTCCGGCGGCTCGGCGCGGCGGGCGTGCGCTCAGCCACCCGCCGGTGCGGTGATCTTGCCGGTCCCGTCGAGCTTCGCGCCGGTGTCCGGGAAGTCGGACCGGTTCAGGTCGCGGACCAGTCCGAGGCCGCGGTTCTGCCGGTCCACCGACGGACGGCCCACGCCGTTCATCACGGTGGAGGTGAATGTGCCACCGGCGAACGTCCCGTCGGCGGTGAGCGACACCTTGAGCACCCCGCCCCAGCCGAGCCGGCCGGAGCTGTTCAGCGACTTCCCGCCACCGGCGAAGTTGCCGAGGCTGTACGCGATCAGCCGCCCCTTGTAGAACTCCATCCCGCGCAGCACGTGCGGGCCGTGCCCGATGACCAGGTCGGCGCCGGCGTCGATGACGGTCCGGGAGAAGCGGATCGGGTCGCCGCGGTTCTCGCCGAAGAACATCTCGGTGCCCGGCTTGACCCGGGTCTTGTCCGCCCCCTCGGCGCCCATGTGCACCTGCACCACCACGATCTGGGCCTGCTCCTTGGCCATCTCGACCACCTGCTTGGCGGCGTTCAGGTCGACCAGGCTGTTGGACCAGGGGTACGACGAGAAGCCCACCACGGCGACCTTGATGCCCTTGACGTCCACCACGGTGATCTCGCCCGGCGCGCCGGTGTGCTTGAGCCCGTGCGCCTCCAGCGCCGACTGGGTGTTCTCGTAGCCCTGGCGACCGTAGTCGTAGCCGTGGTTGTTGGCCTGGTTGAGCAGCTGGAACCCGGCCGAGCGCAGGTGCGCGGCGTAGCCGGGCGGCGCGCGGAACTGGTAGCAGTTCTTCGGCTCCGGGCCGCATTTGCCGGCGCCGGTGTCGTCGGTGAGCGGCTCCTCCAGGTTGCCCATCACCAGGTCGCCCTTGAGCGCCGACTTCACGTCGTCGAAGAAGCCCTTGCCGCCGTTCGGGGGCAGCCGGTCCGGCGCGTTGCCCATGATCACGTCACCGGTCGCGGTGAGCGAGATCGACGGCTCCTTCGACGCATCAGGCGCGGCCGGCTGGTCACCGGTGGCCGGCCCGGCCGAGCCGGTCGATCCGCCGCCCTGTCCCGTCTGCCACCGGGGGTCGCCGCCGGACCCGCCGGCGTCGCCGCCGCAGCCGGCGACGAACAGGACGGCGACGAGCGCGGCGAACGCGGCCAGGCGTCGGCCGAGCACCGCGCGGCGCGGTCCGGGAACGGCGGCTGGCGGTCCGGCGACGGCGGCGCGGAGGGTACGGGGCACAGAGCGGGCGGAAGCGTACATCGTCGGCGACGCTACCGTCCCCGGAACGCCGCGACGAGGGCCGATCGGTCGGAAAACCCGGCGTGTCGCGTGTGCCGGGCCCACGTCAGCCCGCCCGCCGGTCGGACCAGGGCACCACGGTCCCGGCGCCGCCGGAGCGCACGGCGGCGTGCACGGCCCGGGCCAGCGGTGCGCCCCAGGCCGACCGGGGACCGCCGTACGGGGCCGGATCGCCGTCGGCCGGGCAGAGCACCGTCACCGCGTCGGTGGGGGTGCCCGTCGCGGGCAGTCCGAGTTCCCAGATCGCCTGGGCCTTCGCCTCGGTGGCGGTGGCCACGGCGTTGACCAGTGCGGCGTCGCCGAGCCGCACCGGGACGTACACGACGATGTTGACGGTGCCGACGTGCTGCGCGGGCCGGGCCGGCTCGCTCGCGGCCGACGGCGCCGGCTCGGGTGCGACGGTGGCCGGCTCGGGGGCGGCGGCCCAGACCGGCGTGCCCAGGCCGACAGTCGCCCAGACGCGGACGCCGCCGTCCGTGCGGCGGACCACCTCGCTCACGTCCACGCCGGTCAGCAGCCCGACCCCGGGGCCGTCCAGGTCGAGGCCGTGCGCCAGCTCGGCCAGGTGCGCGGCGGGGTCGTCCCGGTCGTACGACATGGGCACCGTCGCGTTGAGCACCCACCGGCGGACGCCGATCCCCCCGCCCAGCGGCGCGGAGCCGACCGCCAGCAGCGGGGCCTCGGCCCGCCAGGCCAGCATCGGGATGTCCCACCCGGATTCGGACCGGCTGGTCAGGAACGGCTCACACAGCACGCCGGTCACCCTACGATCACAGGTGGGAACGGGTGGCGCCGGCCCGTGCCGGGGGCGGGATCTTAGCCGCTCCCCAGGTCGGGTGGGTTACGCCCAACGATCAAGATTCCAGGGGTGCACCTCTGATTCCTGCTCATGTGCGCCTAGACTGGCGGCGCGCGAGGGATCAGCGGACGGCAGACCCGGCCGACGGACGGCACGCGCAGGCGGAGGTGCGCGATGGACGAGGTACTGGCCCGCAGCGGGATCTTCCAGGGTGTCGACCCGGAGGCTGCCGAGGCGCTCGCCAAGGAGATGGAGACGATCGAGGTCCGCAAGGGCGAGATCGTGTTCAACGAGGGCGAGCCCGGCGACAGTCTCTACATCCTCCTGTCCGGCAAGATCAAGGTGGGTCGCCGCGCGGCGGACGGCCGGCAGAACCTGATCGCCGTGATGGGCCCGTCGGACATGGTCGGTGAGCTGTCGCTCTTCGACCCCGGTCCGCGTACGGCGACGGCCACGGCGGTCACCGACACCCGCCTGGTCCGGCTGCGCAAGCAGGCGCTGCGGCCGTGGCTGAACAACCGGCCCGAGATCGCCGAGCAGCTGCTGCGGGTGCTCGCCCGCCGGCTGCGCCGGACCAACGACTCGCTCGCCGACCTGATCTTCACCGACGTACCGGGCCGGGTCGCCAAGAACCTGCTCCAGATGGCCGGCCGGTTCGGCACCCGCGACGGCGGCGTGCTGCGCGTGACGCACGACCTCACCCAGGAGGAGATCGCCCAGCTGGTCGGCGCCTCCCGGGAGACCGTCAACAAGGCGCTGGCCGACTTCGCCTCGCGCGGCTGGCTGCGGCTGGACGGCAAGAGCATCATCATCCTCGACCCGGAGCGCCTGGCTCGCCGCGCGCGGGTCTGACCCTCCGTACCGGCTTCCCGGCCCGGCCCGCCACCGCGCGGAGCCGGGCCGATGCCGTCTTCTGCTGCCGTCTTCTGCGCAGGCCGGGCCGATGCCGTCTCTGCCCAAGCCGGGGCCGTTGCCGCCTCTGAGCGGGCCGGTGCCGTCAGGGCGCGGGACGGCCGGCGCCGTCTCTGCCCGCCGCAGAATCGCTTGGTGCTCCCGCAACGGGGTCGCCAGGCTGGGACGATGCCTGATCGCGTCGCCGTCCTCTCCGACATCCACGGTGTGCTGCCCGCGCTGGAAGCAGTGCTGGCCGAGCCGGACGTGGCAGCCGCCGACCTGATCGTCCTCACCGGTGACCTGGCGGCCGGTCCGCAGCCGGTCGAGGTGCTGGACCGGCTGGCCGCGCTCGGTGACCGGGCCTGCTGGGTCGGCGGGAACGCCGACCGGGAGCTGGTGCAGGCGCGGGCCGGCAGGTCCTCCCCGATCGCCGTCTCGAACTGGGCCGCCGGGCAGCTCCGCGACGACCAGGTGGCCCGGCTGGCGGCGCTGCCGCCGTCCGTCACGCTGCCGGTCACCGGTCTGGGCGACGTGCTGTTCTGCCACGCCACCCCGCGCGACGACGAGGAGGTCGTGCTCGTCGACTCGCGGCTGGACCGCTGGGCCGAGGTCTTCGCCGGCCTGCCGGCCGAGGTCGGCACGGTGGTCTGCGGGCACACGCACATGCCGTTCACCCGGCTGGCCGATCGCCGCCTGGTGGTGAACCCGGGCAGCGTCGGCATGCCGTACGGGGGCGCCGGTGCCTGGTGGGCGCTGCTCGGCCCGGGCGTGCAGTTGCGCCGGACCCGCTTCGACGTGGACGCCGCCTGCACCCGGGTCGCCGCCGAGTCCACGTTCCCTGATGCGGCGGCCTGGGCCGACGAGTACGTCCGCTCCCGCCACTCCGACGCCGACGCGCTCACGGTCTTCGCTCCGCGCGACGGCCGCTGAGGCGTTAACAAGGGGCCCTTCCTCTACCGCAGGCGTTAACAAGGGCCCCCTCCTTTCAGAAAAAGTCAGGCTTGACTGTTTGTTTTGGGCGGGGCACGCTGTCTGCGTGTCGAGCCGAGTTCCGCAGCAGGAGCGCAGCCGTGCCACCCAGGCCCGGCTGCTGGAGGCGACTGTCGAGTGCCTGGTGGAGCACGGCTGGTCCGGCACCACGACGACAGTGGTGGCAGCCCACGCCGGCGTCTCCCGGGGCGCCCAGCTGCACCACTACCCCACCAAGGCCGCCCTGGTGACCGCCGCCGTCACGCACCTGACCGAGCGCCGGGCGGCCGAGCTGCGCGCCGAGGCGGCGCACCTGCCGGTCGGCCCGAAGCGGCTCGACGGCGTGGTCGACCTGCTCGCCGCCTCGTTCACCGGCCCGCTGTTCGTGGCCGCGCTGGAACTGTGGGTGGCCGCGCGTACCGACGCCGAGCTGCGCGCCGCGCTGGTGCCGCTGGAGGCGCGGATCGGCCGCGAGATGCACCGGCTCACCGTCGAGCTGCTCGGTGTGGACGAGCGCAAGCCGGGCGTACGCGAGTCGGTGCAGGCCACCCTCGACCTGCTCCGCGGCCTCGGCGTGGCCAACCTGCTCAGCGACGACTCGCCCCGCCGCGCCGCCCTGCTGCACACCTGGAAACGCCAGCTCGCCGCGCTGCTCACCCCCGAGAGCGAGCGGCACTGATCCCCTGACGCCCCACCCCGCCCGGAGGCACAATGGTCGACCTGACAGCCCTGCTCGCGGATCTGGCCGCCGAGTCCGAACAGCTCGACGCGCTCGTCGCGGACCTGCCGCCGGAAGGATGGGAGCGGCCGACACCGGCCCCGGGCTGGACCGTCGCGCACCAGGTCGCGCACCTGGCATGGACCGACCACGTCGCCTACCTGGCGGCCACCGACGAGTCCGCGTTCTTCGCCTCGGTGATGGCCGCACCGGACCCGTCGCGCCTGGTCGAGGACGGTGCCGAGTCCTTCCTGGCGCCACCGCCCGCGCTGCTGGCCCGGTGGCGTGCCGGCCGGTCGGCGCTCGCCGGGGCGCTCGCCGCCGTACCGGCCGGACAGAAGATCCCCTGGTACGGCACCAGCATGTCGCCCACGTCGATGGTCACGGCACGGCTGATGGAGACGTGGGCGCACGGCGAGGACGTAGCAGACGCGCTGAGCGTCAGCCGTACCCCGACCGCGCGTCTGCGGCACATCGCGCACCTCGGCTTCCGTACCCTCGGGCACGGTTTCTCGGCCCACGGCCGCGACGTGCCCACGGCGCCGGTGCGGGTCGAGCTGACCGCGCCCGCGGACGGCGAGGTGTGGGAGTTCGGGCCGGCCGACGCGACCGACCGGGTGACCGGCCCGGCGCTCGACTTCTGCCTGCTCGTCACGCAGCGCCGGCACCGCGCGGACCTGGCCCTGACCGCCACCGGGCCGGTGGCCGACGAGTGGCTGGACGTGGCCCAGGCGTTCGCCGGGCCGCCCGGCGGCAAGCGCGAGCCGGCGAACGGAACCTCCTCATGAGCGTGCTGCGGATCGGGAACGCGTCTGGCTTCTACGGCGACCGCTTCGCCGCCTGGCGGGAGATGCTCGACGGCGGCGAGTTGGACGTGCTGACCGGTGACTACCTGGCCGAGCTGACCATGCTCATCCTCGGCCGGGACCGGATGCGCGACCCGTCGCTCGGCTACGCCAAGACGTTCCTGCGTCAGGCGGAGGGCGTGCTCGGCACCGCGCTGGAGCGCGGCGTCACGCTGGTCACCAACGCGGGCGGCCTCAACCCGGCGGGGCTGGCCGACGCGATCCGGTCACTCGGCGACCGGCTCGGCCTCCAGGTCCGGGTCGGGTACGTCGAGGGCGACGCGATCCAGCGGCCGGATGCGCTGACCGCGAACGCCTACCTGGGCGCGTTCGGGATCGCGGCCTGCCTCGACGCGGGCGCGGACGTGGTGGTCACCGGGCGGGTCACCGACGCCTCGCTGGCTGTCGGCCCGGCAATCGCCCGCTTCGGGTGGACCCGCGACGACCTCGACGCGCTGGCCGGCGCGACTGTCGCAGGGCACCTGATCGAGTGCGGCGCGCAGGTCACCGGCGGCAACTTCAGCTTCTTCACCGAGTTGCCGGACGGCGGGCACCGGCCCGGCTTCCCGATCGCCGAACTGCACGCGGACGGCTCGTCGGTGCTCACCAAGCACGCCGGCACCGGCGGCGCGGTGACGGTCGAGACGGTCACCGCCCAGCTGCTGTACGAGGTGGGCGGGCCGGACTACCTCGGGCCGGACGTGGTGACCCGCCTGGACACGGTGCGGCTGGAGCAGGAGGGTCCGGACCGAGTACGCGTCTCCGGGGTGCGCGGCACGCCGCCGCCGGACACGCTCAAGGTGGGCGTCAACAACCTGGGCGGCTTCCGCAACTCGATGACGTTCGTGCTGTGCGGGCTGGACATCCCGGCCAAGGCGGCGCTGGTCCGGGGCCAGATCGAGGAGTCGGTCGGCACGGAGGGGCTGGAGTTCACGCTGGCCCGTACCGACCACCCGGACACCGGCGACACCGAGGCGGCGAGCGCGCTGCTGCACGTACACCTGCGGGACGGTGACAAGTCGCGGGCCGGGCGGGCGTTCTCGGCGGCGGCGGTGGAGCTGGCGCTGGCCTCCTACCCGGGCTGCACGCTGACCACGCTGCCCGGTGACGCGACGCCGTACGGGGTGTTCACCGCCGACACGATCGCGCAGGACGCTGTGGAGCACGTCGCGGTGCTGCCCTCCGGGGAGCGGGTGGCGATCGCACCGCCGACGGTCACGGGCGGTTTACAGGGGGCCCCTGTACAACACGAGGCGTTAAGAGGGGGCCCTTCCTTGCCCGGCACCCGGCGGGGGCCGCTGGGTGAGCTGGTCGGGGCGCGGTCGGGCGACAAGGGCGGCGACGCCAACCTGGGCGTCTGGGCCCGCACCGACGCGACCTGGCCGTGGCTGCGCGACTGGCTGACGGTGGAGCGGCTGGCCGAGCTGCTGCCGGAGACGGCGTCGCTCACAGTCGAGCGGTACGAGCTGCCGAACCTGCGCGCTGTCAACTTCGTGATCCGGGGACTGCTCGGGCAGGGCGTGGCCGCGTCCACCCGGTTCGACCCCCAGGCCAAGGCACTCGGCGAGCTGCTGCGCTCGCGAGTGGTCGATCTTCCGACGGAGGCACGCGCATGACCATCGTGGACACGCCGGAACGCCGGCAACTGCGCGAGCTGACCCGTTCGTTCGTGACCCGGGAGGTGCTGCCGCACCTGTCCGACTGGGAGCGGGCGGGCGAGGTACCCCGGTCGCTGCACGAGACCGCAGCCAAGATCGGCCTGCTCGGCATCGGCTTCCCGGAGTCGGTCGGCGGCAGCGGCGGCGACCTGCTCGACTCGATGGTGGTCACCGAGGAGATCATCCGCTCGGGCGGGTCGTCCGGGCTGGTCGCCGCGTTGTTCACGCACGGGATCGCGCTGCCGCACATGGTCGAGACCCAGGACGAAGGGCTGATCGACAAGTACGTGCGGCCCGCGCTCGCCGGGACGATGATCGGCGCGCTGGCGATCACCGAACCGGACGGCGGCTCGGACGTGGCGGGCATCCGCACCTGCGCGGTCCGCGACGGTGACCACTACGTCGTCAACGGGTCCAAGACGTACATCACCAGCGGGGTCCGCGCCGACTTCGTCACCACTGCTGTCTGCACCGAGTTCCCCGGTTCGGGCTCGGTCAGCCTGCTGGTCATCGACAAGGGCACGCCCGGGTTCACGGTGGGGCGGCGGCTGGAGAAGCTGGGCTGGCACTGCTCGGACACCGCCGAGCTGTCCTTCGTCGACGTGCGGGTGCCGGTGACGAACCGGGTCGGCCCGGAGGACACCGGCTTCCTCGCCATCATGCAGCAGTTCGCCAACGAGCGGCTGTCGCTCGCCACCCAGGCGTACGCGACCGCGCAGCGCTGCGTGGACCTGGCCGTGCAGTGGTGCCGGGACCGCCAGACGTTCGGCCGGCCGCTCGTCGGGCGCCAGGTCGTCCGGCACAAGCTGGCCGAGATGCACAGCCGCACCGACGCGGCGCGGGCGTACGTGCACGACGTCGCCGAGCGGGTGGCCGCCGGGCAGCCGGTGGTGACCGAGGTGGCGATGGCGAAGAACGTGGCGGTGGCCACCTGCGACTGGGTGGTCGACGCGGCGCTGCAACTGCACGGCGGCTTCGGCTACATGCGTGACGCCGAGGTGGAGCGGCACTACCGGGACGCCCGTCTGCTCGGCATCGGCGGCGGCACCACCGAGATCATGAACGAGATCATCGCGAAGGGCATGGGCCTATGAGCACGACTGTCCTGCAGAGCACCATCGACCCGTCCGCGCCCGCCTTCACCGCCAACCGGGAGGCGCTGCTGGAACGCCTGGCGGAGCTGGAGGAGGCGCTCGACCAGGCCCGGGGCGGTGGCGGCGAGAAGTACGTGACCCGGCACCGCGGTCGCGGCAAGCTGCTCCCCCGGGAGCGGATCGAGCTGCTGCTCGACCCGGACAGCCCGTTCCTGGAGTTGTCGTCGGTGGCCGCGTTCGGCACCGACTTCCCGGTCGGCGCCAGCACCGTGACCGGTATCGGCGTGGTCGAGGGCGTCGAGTGCCTGATCGTGGCGAACGACCCGACGGTACGCGGCGGCGCGATCAACCCGTGGTCGCTGGCGAAGACCCGGCGGGCCGGTGAGATCGCTGCGGCCAACCGGCTGCCGATGGTGAACCTGGTCGAGTCGGCCGGCGCCGACCTGCCCACCCAGGCGGAGATCTTCATTCCCGGCGGCCGGGTGTTCCGCGACCTGACCCGGCTCTCCGCGCAGCGGATCCCGACCGTGAGCGTGGTCTTCGGCAACGCCACAGCAGGTGGCGCGTACGTGCCGGGCATGTCGGACTACACCGTCATGATCCGCGACCGTTCGCAGGTCTACCTGGCCGGACCGCCGCTGGTGAAGATGGCCACCGGCGAGGTCACCGACGACGAGTCGCTCGGCGGCGCGGCGATGCACGCCACCACGTCCGGCCTGGCCGACTTCCTCGCCGAGGACGAGCGCGACGGCATCCGGCTGGCCCGGCAGTGCGTCCGCCGGCTCAACTGGCGCAAGCACGGCCCCCCGCCGCGCAACCCCCACCCGCTGCCACCCCGGTACGACCCGGAGGAGTTGCTCGGCATCGCCAGCGCCGACCTGAAGGTGCCGTTCGACCCGCGCGAGGTGCTGGCCCGGGTGCTCGACGACAGCGCGTTCGACGAGTTCAAGCCCGGCTACGGCACCGCGCTGGTCACCGGCTGGGGCGAGCTGCACGGCTACCCGGTCGGTGTGCTCGCGAACGCCCGGGGCGTGCTGTTCAGCCAGGAGGCCCAGAAGGCGGCCCAGTTCATCCAGCTCGCCAACGCGGCTGACACACCGCTGGTCTTCCTCCAGAACACCACCGGCTACATGGTCGGCACCGAGTACGAGCAGCGCGGCATCATCAAGCACGGCGCCCTGATGATCAACGCGGTGTCGAACTCGAAGGTGCCGCACCTGACGGTCAACCTGGGCGCCTCCTACGGCGCCGGCAACTACGGCATGTGCGGCCGGGCGTACGAGCCCCGGTTCCTGTTCACCTGGCCGAACGCGAAGTCGGCGGTGATGGGTCCGGCGCAGCTCGCCGGTGTGCTGTCCATCGTGGCCCGGCAGGCCGCCGCCGCCCGGGGACGCGAGTACGACGAGGACACCGACGCCGCCATGCGGATGATGGTCGAGCAGCAGATCGAGTCGCAGTCCGGGGCGCTGTTCCTGTCCGGGCGGCTCTACGACGACGGGGTGATCGACCCCCGGGACACCCGTACCGTCCTCGGGCTGTGCCTGTCGGCGATCCACAACGGACCGGTGAAGGGCGCCGACGGTTTCGGCGTCTTCCGGATGTGACCTGTGAGCGCGAGGAACGCAGCGAAGCGGAGTCCCGCAGTCGCGAACGAAAGGCAGGCTCAGCGCGGATGATCAACAAACTTCTGGTTGCGAACCGGGGCGAGATCGCCCGCCGGGTCTTCGCCACCTGCCGCGCCCTCGGCGTGGCCACCGTCGCCGTGCACTCCGACGCGGACGCCGACGCGCCGTTCGTGGCCGACGCCGACCAGGCCGTCCGGCTGCCGGGTAACACGCCGGCCGAGACGTACCTGCGCATCGACGCCATCCTGGACGCGGCCCGGCGCTCCGGCGCGGACGCCGTCCACCCCGGCTACGGCTTCCTGGCCGAGAACGCCGAGTTCGCCGCGGCGGTGACCGACGCGGGCCTGACCTGGGTCGGGCCGTCGGCCAAGGCGATCGCCGCGATGGGCGACAAGATGGCCGCCAAGGCGATGCTCGCCGACGCGGGCGTGCCGATGCTGCCCACCTGGACCGACCCGGCCGAGGTCACCGCCTTCCCGGTGCTGGTCAAGGCCGCCGCCGGTGGCGGCGGCCGGGGCATGCGGATCGTCCGCGACGCCGCGGGGCTGGCCGAGGCCGTCGCGGGCGCTCGCCGCGAGGCGGCGGCGGCGTTCGGCGACGGCACCGTCTTCATCGAGCGGTACGTGGAACGCGGACGCCACGTCGAGGTGCAGATCTTCGGCGACACCCACGGCACCGTCGTGGCCCTCGGGGTACGCGACTGCTCGATCCAGCGCCGCCACCAGAAGATCGTCGAGGAGGCACCGGGTGTGCTGCCCGACGACGTGCGCGCGGAGTTGCACGAGGCGGCGGTGGCGGCCGGGCGGGCTGTCGACTACGTCGGCGCGGGAACCGTGGAGTTCCTGCTGGCGCCGGACGGGCAGGTGCACTTCCTGGAGATGAACACCCGCCTCCAGGTGGAACATCCGGTCACCGAGCTGACCACCGGGCTGGACCTGGTCCGGCTGCAACTGCTCGTCGCCGAGGGCGAGCCGCTGCCGGTCACCACCACGCCACCGGCCGACGGCCACGCCATCGAGGTACGGCTGTGCGCCGAGGACCCGGCTCAGGGCTTCCGCCCGGCCACCGGCACGCTGCACCGGTTCGCGATCCCCGGGGTCGCAGCCGAGTTCGGTCCGGCCCGTGGCCTGCGCCTGGACTCCGGCGTCGTGGACGGCTCGACGGTGAGCGTGCACTACGACTCGATGCTGGCGAAGCTCGTCGCCTGGGCGCCCACCCGCACCGAGGCGGCCCGTGCCCTGGCCGGCGCGCTGGCCCACGCCGAACTGCACGGCGTGGCCACCAACCGGGACCTGCTGGTCCGCGTGCTGCGCAGCGCGGAGTTCACCGCCGTGGACCTCGACACCGGCTTCCTGGACCGGCACCCGGAGGTGTTCGCGCCACTGCTGCCGGCGGAGCAGCTTCCGGTGGCGGCACTGGCGGCGGCGCTGTCCGGGGCCGCCGAGCGCCGGGCCGCCGCACCGGTGCTGGCCGGGTTGCCGTCGGGCTGGCGCAACGTGCCGTCCTTCCCGCAGGTCACCCGCTTCACCGTCGGCGACGGCGAGGAGATCGAGGTGCACTACCGGCTCGACCGCACCGGCGCCCTCGCCGAGTGGGGAAGGAAGGGCCCCCTCTTAACGGATCCGGTAGAGGAAGGGTCCTCTGTTAACACCGAGCTGCCGGTGGTCGAGCTGGTGACGGCCACCCCGGGCCGGGTGGTGCTCGACGTGGACGGGGTGCGGCGGGCCTTCCGCGTACACCGGGCGGGGTCGTCGGTCTTCGTGGACGGCCCGGACGGGGCGGCGAGCCTCACCGAACTGCCCCGCCTGCCCCTGCCCACCGCGGAGCTGGCGGCCGGGTCGCTGCTCGCGCCGCTGCCCGGCGCGGTGACCCGGGTGCACGTCGAGGTCGGTCAGCGGGTCGCTGCCGGTGACCTGTTGCTGACGCTGGAAGCGATGAAGCTCGAACATCCCGTGCTCGCCCCCGCCGACGGCGTGGTGACGGAGCTGCCGGTGCCGGCCGGCGGCCAGGTCGAGACGGGTGCCGTACTTGCCGTGGTGGACCCCGAGGAGGACCCGCAGTGAACTTCGACCTGACCCCCGAGCAGGACCAGCTCCGCGACGCCGTCCGGGCGTTGGGCCGCAAGTACGGCCACTCCTACTTCGTCGAGAAGGCCAGGTCCGGCGAGCACACCACCGAGCTGTGGCACGAGGCCGGACGGCTGGGCTACCTGGGCGTGAACATCCCCACCGAGTACGGCGGCGGGGGCGGCGGCATCACCGAGCTGGCGCTGGTGTGCGAGGAGCTGGCCGCGACCGGCTGCCCGCTGCTGCTCCTGGTGGTCTCCCCCGCCATCGCCGCCACGATCATCAACAAGCACGGTACGGAGGAGCAGCGCAAGAAGCACCTCCCCGGCCTCGCCGACGGCTCCCAGAAGATCGTCTTCGCGATCACCGAGCCGGACGCCGGATCGAACTTCCACCGCCTCGCCACAGTGGCCCGCCGCGACGGCGACGACTGGCTGCTCAGCGGCCGGAAGATCTACATCTCCGGGGTGGACGAGGCCGGGCACGTCCTCGTGGTCGCTCGTACCGAGGACGCGTCCACCGGGAAGTTGAAGCCGGCGCTCTTCATCGTGCCGACCGACGCGCCCGGCCTGGAGAAGTCCAAGCTGGACATGGAGATCCTGTCGCCGGAGAACCAGTTCCTGCTCTTCCTCGACGACGTCCGGCTCCCCGCCGACGCGCTCGTCGGTGAATCGCTCGACGCCGGGCTGCCCGCCCTGTTCGCCGGCCTCAACCCGGAGCGCATCACTGTTGCCGCGATGGGCGCCGGCACCGGCCGGTACGCGATCGAGAGGGCAAGCGACTACACCGCTACCCGCAAGGTGTGGGGCGGACGCTCGATCGGCTCCCACCAGGGCGTCTCGCACCCGCTGGCGCACGCCGCAGTGCAGGTCGAGCTGGCCCGACTGATGATCCACAAGGCGGCCACGCTCTACGACGCGGGCCGCGACCTGGAGGCCGGCATCTCCGGCAACATGGCCAAGTACGCGGCCGGCGAGGCCGCCGCGCTCGCCGTCGACACCGCCGTCCAGGCGCTCGGCGGGGCCGGCATGACCACCGAGTACGGCGTGGCGACGCTGCTCGGCGCGGTACGGGCGGGCCGGATCGCCCCGGTCAGCCGGGAGATGATCCTCAACTTCGTCGCCCAGCACGTCCTCGGCCAGGACAAGTCCTACTGACCGAGGTGGGCCCGGGGTACGGCGGGTGCCCGATCACCCGCCGTACCCCGGGGGTCCGTCAGCGGACGGTCAGCGTGCCGACCGCCGGGCGCGGCGTCGCCACCGGCGGCAGCCGCTTCGGCTCGCCCCGGCTCGGCTCGCCCGCCCGGGCCAGCGCGCTCTTCGACGCGTCCGCCCGGCCGGCCGCCGCGTCCTCCTGGAACGGCTGCGCGTCACCGACGCAGAGCGTGCCCTTGGCCGGCAGCTTGCCGGTGAGCAGGTACGCGTCGATCCGGCCGGTCACGCACGCCGAGGTGCCGTACGCGGTGTGGCCCCAGCTGTCGCTGCTCAGCAGGCGGCTGTTCGGCAGCAGCTTCGCCGAGCTGACCGCCCCCTGGTAGTTGGTCGCCGGATCCCAGTAGTTGCCGACCACCAGCACCGGGGCGGCGGTGACCCGGTTGAACGGCCCGGTCCAGGCGTCCTCGTCCCGCACCGTCCAGGTGTTGCGGGCACAGGGCGAGGTGCCCCAGGCCCACGCCCGCCCGAAGTAGGGCGCCCGCTTGTCCTCCTTCGCCGACAGCGCCGGCCAGGCGTCGGCGCTCTTCGGGTGGTACGCGTCGGTGCAGTCGACGGTCAGGAACGTCTCCAGCCCGTTGTCGTACGGGAAGTCGTACCCCCGCTGTTGCCGTGCCTGCGCGGCGCGGGCGGCGAGTGCCTTGCGGGCCGTGGCGGTGGCGGCCTTGCCGGCGGCCGGGTCGGTCAGGGCCAGGAGCTGGACGGTCAGGTCCACCACCGACTGCCAGCCGTACGGGTCGTAGAGCGCACCGAGCGTGGCACCGACGAAGTCGGCGTAGCTGACGGTGAACGAGCCGAAGTCCGGGTCCTCGATCACCACCGGCTTCTTGCGCAGTCGCTTGGCCACCGTGTCGTACGCGGCCAGCGGGTTGCCGGTGGAAGCCAGCGCACACTGCTCGGCGCCGGCCTCGCCGCACCGGGCCAGGATCTCGCGCAGCGCCCGGTACGCCCCGTCGGCGCTGCGCAGCCGCGTCTCCTGGAGCTGGTTGCGGGCACTGCCCTGGCCGATCCAGGCGTTCGGGTCGAGCACGCCGTCGACGACCAGCGCGCGGAAGCGGTCCGGGAACATGTTGGCGTAGTACTGGCCCAGCGCGGTGCCGTAGCTGAAGCCGAGGTAGCTGAGCAACTTGTCGCCGACGGCGCGGCGCAGCACGTCCATGTCGCGGGCCACCTCGGCGGTGGACGCCGCGCCGGTGAGCGGCTTACCGGTGGTGGAGCACGCCTTGCCGACCGCCTTGGACGCCGCGACGTACGCCTTCTCCTCCGCCTTGGTCCACGGGAACGCGACGTTCAGCCCGGCGTACGCGCGGGTCTGGTCCTTCACCGAGCGGAAGCACTTGATGTTCTCACTGGCCTCGACGCCGCGCGGGTCGACGCCGACGATGTCGAAGCGGTCGAGCAGGTCGTCGCCGAGGAAGTAGGGCGCGGCGAGCGCGATGCTCGTGCCGGAGCCACCCGGGCCACCCGGGTTGAGGAAGAGGCTGCCGACCTTGCGCTGCTGGTCGCGGGCCTTGACCCGGAGCAGGGCGACCTCGGTGGTGGCGCCCTTCGGGTTGTCGTAGTCCAGCGGCAGCCGGACCGTGGCGCACTCGGCGTAGTCGTAGCAGGCGTACCAGTCGAGCTTCGGCGTCGGCACGCGGTCCACCCGGCGCGCCTCGGCGGCGGTGGTCCTGTCGTGCGCGGGTGGTTGCGGAGTCGCCGCCGCGGCGGGCGCGACGGCCGGTCCGGCGAGGAGGACGCCGGCGATCCCGGTTGCGGCCAGGGATCGGATTGCACGGGGCATGAGGCTGCCTTCCGTCGGGGAACAGTTCCGTCGAGGAGACCTCGACCCCCGTCACTGTAGGGATCGACGCCCACGTTAGTGGCCCCCAAACGGGGATCGATACGGCAAACAACCAGATGATGTAACGATTTTTTCTCGATCGTCGCTACCTGCGACTCCGAAGTGGAGCGTCGGTGACGGGAAGCCGTCTCATCCCGCCGGTTGACAGGTGGACGCGCTGGGCCATGCTTGTCGGGTGAGATCGTTCCCGAAGCCCGATGCGCGGGCGAAGGCCGTCGTCGCGTCCCTGGCGACGGTGGCGGCGGTGGTGACCCTCGCCGTGTGGCGTCCGCCCGGCATCCTGTCGGTCGTGCTGGCCCTGGTCTGCGTCCTGCTCGCCATGATCACGGGAGTGACGATCACCGCCGCGCGTCAGCCCGGCGGCACCGGCGGGCCCGCCCCGCAGGCCGAGACCTGGCCGGTCCCCCACCAGGGGTACGGAGTGGACGCCGACACGCTGGAGGCGATCGACCCGCGCGCGGTACGGAACCTGCGCACGCCGGCGGGCCAGCCGATCGACGCGGACACGCTGGAGACGCTCGACCCGCGGGTGGTACGCGGCATGCGGGCGACGACAGCGGTGGACGCCGACACGCTGGAGACGCTCGACCCGCGGTCGGTCCGGCAGGGCCGGACCGTGAACGGGCTCAGCGACCGGTGAGCGTGGGGCCGGCGAGCGCGTTGACGCCCCGGCCGGCCAGACAGCGGTAGGTGCGGTCCGCCTCGGCCTCCGGCGGCAGCACCTCCAGGTTCCACCCGCTCGCCGACTTGCCGCCGCTGACCAGCCGGAACGTGTCGGCGTTGCACACCCGCCCGACGGCCGGGTCGGCCGCGACCGTCTCGTGGCGGGCCCCGGCGAGACCGGCCGGCAGGTCACCGGCGGCGTAGGTCTCCCAGGTGTGCTGGCCGTCGCACGGCACCCGGCTCGCCTCGGCCCGGTCGCGGCGCAGCCGTACCGGACCGAAGCACTCCAGTTCCGTCGCGCAGCGCGCCCCGGCGGGCAGCCGCACGTCGGCGGACGCGCAGCCGGGCACCGGCGCCACCCCGGCCACGCCGCTGGTCGCCGGTGTGGGCGTGACGGCCGGCGTGTGCCCGCCTGCCACCCAGCCGCCACCGGCCGAGGCGGCGAGCGCCAGCACACCGGCGCCGCCGAGGAACCAGCGCTTGGGCCAGCGCCGGCCACGCGAGGCCACCGTCGGGTGGTCGTCGTCCGCGGGCGGTCGCGGGTTCGGCCCACCGGTGCGGTGGAACCGGTCGCCGGTGGCGCCGTCGTACAGGCCGCCGGTCGCCGGGGCGCCGTCCAGCGGCAGCGAGGCGAGCAGGCCGCGCAGTTCGACCGCGGAGGGCCGCGCGCCCGGGTCGTTCGACATGCCCAACCGGAGTACGTCGATCAGTTCACCGGGCACGCCGGGCAGGCCCGGGATCGGCTGCTGGAACATCTCCAGCACGGTGACCAGGCTCGGGTTGCGTTCGGAGTGCCAGCGCGGCGGACGGCCGTACATCACCGCGTAGAGCGTGGCGCACAGCGAGTAGACGTCGACTGCGGGCGTGGGTGGACTGTGGTTGAACGTCTCCGGTGGCGCGTACGCCGGGGTGAGCGCCTCCAGCATCACCGAGGAGTCGCGGAACTCGGCGAGCACCGCCAGGCCGAAGTCGGCCAGGACGGCCGAGTTGAACTCGGAGTGCAGGATGTTCGCCGGCTTGACGTCGCGGTGCAGGACGCCCGCCGCGTGCGAGTGGGCCAGCGCGTCGGCGATCTTCACGCCGAGGTCGCGGGTCTCCGCCGGGCCCAGCGGCGAGGTGCGCATCCGCTCGGCGTACGAGCCGTCGCACAGCTCCATGATGAGGTAGGGGTGCTGGTCGACGGTGACGCCGACGTCGAACAGGTCCACCACGTGGGGGTGCGACGACATCCGCCCGGCGGCACGGGCCTCGCGCAGGAAGCGGGCCTGGTCGCGTTCGCTGTCCAGCGTGCGGTTCTCGATCTTGACCGCGACCTCGCGCCCCACCGAGATCTGGGTGGCCCGGTAGATGGTGGCGTACCCGCCCCGGGCGAACACCTGCAGATCGGTCAGACCGGGCACGATGGGCAGCCGCAGGGCGCCGGGCGGGGTCTCGGTCACGACTCGAAAATACCCAACGATCCGGACCCGTCAGCGCGCCGTGTCGGTGGCCGGCACCGGACCCGGGACGGAGTCGTCAGTGGCGGCGGCCGCCCGGCGGGCGTCCCACCACAGGCCGACCGCCGTCGCGACCGCGCCCAGGCCCTCCCACGCGGCGACCGCGAAGAAGCGGTCCGGCGCGACGTCGGAGAGCACCGCGATGGTGAACACGGTGAAGGTGACCAGGCGGAACCACACGGTGAACCGGTAGAACGGCCGCCACTCGGTGGCGACGGCGAGCAGGTAGTAGACCCCCATGTTGAACGAGGCCATCGAGGACGCGGTGAGGAACGTGCCGGTGTAGTCGCCCGGAGCGCGCTCGGCCGGCACCTCGAAGCCGAGCAGGCGCAGCTGCGTCTCCGGCCAGATCAGACCGAGCGCGCCGAGCAGCAGCGCGAGGAGCCCGAAGACCGCGATCGTCCAGCCGGCGCCCGAGCGCGGCAGCCTCATCGTTCCTCCCCAGCGTGGTCTGCCGGTGACGCAGGCGCGCACCGGGAGGCGGCAGTCGATCCACCACTGTCGCGGCCCCACGCTAACCGGCTCCACCGACGAACACATCCCCGGAACCGTCAGAACAACGGGCGGTCAGCCGCCGGAGAGGCGGACCCGCAACGCGTCCGCGACGATCCGCTCACTGCGCTGCTCGGTGGCGTACGCGAGGCGTACCGCCTCCTCCGCGTTCGTCAGCGCCTCGGCCCGGCGACCGCAGGCGTCGAGCGCCTCGGCCAGCACCAGCAGCGCCACCACCTGGCTGCGCACGTCCTCGGCCGGGGCGGTGATCGACCGCTGCGCCCAGTCGAGCGCCTGCTCGCGCTGGCCGTGGGCGAGCAGCGCGGCGGCGTACCGGGCCATCGTCTGCCGCCGTGAGAACAGCAGCGAGGGCGCGTTCGCCGCGCCGGTCGCGACCGGGGCGAGCAGCCCCACAGCGGTGCCCGGGTCACCCGCCGCGAGCCGGGCCATGGCGAGCAGCACCCGCGGCGCGACCTGGGCCGGTGCCTGCGGGTTGTGCGGCTCCACCCGGGTCAGCACCGACCGCGCCTCCCGCTCGGCTGTCTCGTGGTCGCCCATGTCCAGCGCCACGAAGCCGCGCAGCGTGCCGGCCATGCCGGTGAGCAACGGGTGGGTGGTCCGGTCGGCGTACTCGAGCGCCTCGGTGAACAGGTCGGCCGCGTGTTCCGGCTCGCCCAGCCCGCGCGCCACCACCCCGCGCACCACCAGCGCGAAGCCCTGCCCCCAGTCGTCGCCCACCTCGGCGAAGTCCCGGTACGCGCGCCGCGCCGCCCGGTCCGCCTCGGCCAGGTCGCCCAGCTCGGCGGTGGCGTACGCCTCGACCGCGCGCAGCGTCCCCACCGCCCACGCCTCGCCGACCCGCTCCCCGAACGGCAGGAACACCCGCGCCATCCGGCACGCCTCCCGCAGCCGGCCGGCGAGCAGCCGGGCGAACGCGGTGGTGCCGCGCAGCCAGGCCCGCCCGTACGGGTCCTTCAGCTCGGCGAAGAGCCGGGCGGCCCGGCCGAGCACCGCGTCGGTGCCGGCGAAGTCGCCCCGGGTGGTGGTCACCCAGGCCAGGTTCTGCAACGACCAGGCCTGCCCGCGGGGATCCCGCGCGGCGAGACTGACCTGGTAGGACGCGGCCAGCCGGCTGCTCGCCTGCCCGAGCCGGCCGGCGATGAAGTCGGCCATGCCGAGCCGCCGCATCGCCGAGGCCCGCAGCGTGGGCAGACCGGCGTCGGTGGCCACCTGCAACGCCTCCTGCCAGTTGCACTCGGCCCGCTCGGCGTCACCGAGTGTCTGCTGGGCCTGCCCGGCGAGCAGCAGCGCGGCGGTCCGGGTGGCCGGGTCGCCGGTGTTCGCGGCGATCTTCTCGGCGAACGCGAGCGCGTCGGCCGGGCGGCCGATCTGGAGCAGCGCACGGGCGTGCACCACCCGGTCCGCCGGTGGCACCCCGTCGCGGGCCAACTCGGCCGCGCGCTCGGCGTACTCGACGGCGAGCGCCGGCTCCCCCGACCGCAGCGACCGGCGGGCGGCCCGGCCCAGCGCGGCCACCCCCAGCGGGGTGACCGCCCGGGCCGGCGCGTCCGGGCGCAGCTTGACCGCGTCGGCGAGCGCTGTGGCCCGCTCCACGTGCTCGGCGACGAAGTCGTCCCGGGCGGCCTCGGTGAACGCGCCCCCCGGGGCGCCGCCGGTCTCGTCGACGCTCTCCGGCGCGGCCCAGCGGGCCAGCGCCGCGTGCCGCTCGGCCAGCTCGGCCTTGCTCACCCCGGCGTACGCGGCCTCCCGCATCAGCGGGGTGGCGAAGGCGAACCCGCTGCGGGTGCGGTGCAGCATGCGCCGTTGCAGCAGCTCCTCCACGGCCCGGTCCAGCTCGACGGCGGCCACCGCGGCGGGCCGCCCGTCCCGTCCGACCCGCTGCTCCCGCAACGCCTCCAGCGCTCCCGCCGGCACGGTGTCGCCCACCACCGCGGCGTCGCGCAGCGCCGAGCGGGCGTTGGGCGGCAGCGCGTCGATACGCGCCGCGAGCACCGCGGCCAGGTCGCGGGAGAGCAGGCGGCTGCCGAGCGAGCCGGGGGCGAGTCGCCAGCCGACGTCGGCGCCCCGCCCCGGGCCGGCGGTGAGCGCACCGCGCTCCATCAGCAGCGTGACCAGCTCGGCCAGATAGAACGGGTTGCCCTGCGCGGTGGCGAGCAGCCGGTCCGCGTCGGTCTGGGGCATGCGGCCACCGGACAGGTAGCTGGTGAGCAACCGGGAGGCGTCCGCGCCGCGCAGCGGCGGCAGCGCGTGCACCTCGGCGTCCGCGACGCGGGTCAGCGCGCCGGCGGTGCGTACCAGCTCGGGACGGCCGAGCAGCAGCACCAGCACCGGCCCGCTGAGCCGGTTGAGGGTCAGCGCCAGCGCCTTGAGCGTCTCGGCGGTGGCGTCGTGCAGGTCGTCCACCACGATCACCAGCGGCGCCTCACCGGCGAGCGCGCTGAGCAGGTCCGCCACGGCGGTCGGCACCGCCTCGTCGTCCGGCGGCGGCCCGGCCGCGTTCCACTCGCCGTTCTCGGTGGCGGGCGGGAGTTCGGCGTACCCGAGCAGGGCCAGGAGCTGGTCCACGGCGATCGGCGGCGGGTCGCCGGGGAGCCGGGACAGGCGCTGGCCGAGGCGGCGCAGCCGCTCCTCGACGGCCGGCCGGGTGACGGCGGTGGCCGCGTCGCCCGGCAGGCCGACGGCGGCCCGGACCAGGTCGGCCAGCGGCGCCAGCCGGCGGCGCTCGCCGAACGCCGCGCAGCGTACCGAGAGCACGCGGGCGCCGGTGTGCGCCGCGTACCGCCCGGCGCCGACGTCGTAGCCGGCAGCGAGGCGTTCCACCTCGGCCGCGAACCGGGACTTGCCGATCCCCGCCTCGGCGGTCATCAGCAGCACCCGGGGCTCACCCCTGTCGATCACCTCGGCGAGCCGGCCGGCGATCCGGCCGATCTCGGTCTCCCGGCCCACGAACGGCGCCTCGTCACCGAGGCCGGACCGGGTGCCGGGCGCGTCGAGCAGGCCCAGCAGCTCGTACGCCTCGACCGGTTCCCGCTTGCCCTTGAGCCGCAGCGGGCGCAGCGCCCGCCAGGAGGCGACGTGCCGGGTGGCCGCGGAGGTGCGCGCACCGGCGTAGACCGCGCCGACCGCGGCGGCGTCGGCCAGCCGGGCGGCGGTGTTCACAGTGTCGCCGATGACCGTGTACTCGATCGCCGCCTGGATGCCGGCGATGACGTCTCCGGTGTTGAGGCCGACGCGCAGGCCCAGCGGCGCGCCGCCGCCGCGCTCGTCGTCGAGCACCCGCCGCACCGCACGCTGCATGGACAGCGCCGCGCGGACCGCCCGCTCGGCGTCGTCCTCGTGCGCGACCGGGGCGCCGAAGACCGCCATGATCCCGTCGCCGGTGAGCTTGTCGACGTGCCCGCCGAAGGTCTTGACCGCGCCCGCGAGGGCCGCCAGCACCCGGTCGGTGACCGCACCGACCCGTTCCGGGTCCAGGTCCTCCGACCAGGAGGTGAAGTCGGAGAGGTCACCGAAGAGCACGGTCACCACGCGGCGCTCGGCCGCGGGCAGCGTGGCGGCAGCCGGCAGCGCCGCCCCGCAGTTGTGGCAGAACCGCGCCCCGGGCACGGCTACGGTTCCGCACACCGGGCAGGTCACGGCTGCTCCACTCCGAGGTGTTCGAGCTGGGCCCGGACCGACCACTCGGCGGCCCACCACAGCGACCTGTCGACGTCGGCGTAGACCACTGCGACCACCTCGGCCGCGGTGGTGGCGCCCGCGGCGACGGCGGCGCGCACCTGGTCCAGCCGGGCCCGCCGGTGGGCCAGGTAGAAGTCGGCCGCCACACCGCAGTCGGCCAGCGCCGGGCCGTGGCCCGGCAACGCCGGGATCTCCCGGTACGTGGAGAGCAGCTCCAGGCTCGACAGGTAGTCGCCGAGGTGCCCGTCCGGGTGGGCGACCACTGTGGTGCCCCGGCCGAGGATGGTGTCGCCGGTCAGCACGACGCGCTCGCCGCCGTGCGCGGCGACGAGGCAGACCGAGTCGGCGGTGTGCCCGGGGGTGGGCAGCAGTCGCAGGTCCAGCCCCACGTCGAGCGCGGTGTCGGCGCTGAGCGGCTCACCTCCGGCGGTGTGCGCCGGGTCGGCGGCGAGCACCGGTACGCCGTCGAGCAGCTCACGCAACCGGGGCGCGCCCTCGGTGTGGTCGGCGTGCCCGTGCGTGATCAGCACGCACCCGATGCGCCCCTGCGCCGCGATCGCGGCCAGGTGCCCCTCGTCGGCGGGCCCCGGGTCGACCACGACGGCGGGCGCGTCCGGCCCGGCCCGCAGCACCCAGGTGTTGGTCCCGTCGAGCGTCATCGGCCCCGGGTTCGGCGCACGCAGCAACGTCACCCACGCCGGTAGCTCCTCCGCAAGCGCCCCCGCGGCCCCGGCCATACGCCCACCCATGGCTGCGATCGTACGACTCCGCCCGCCGCTCCCCGCGATCTTGCAGTTCCGGCCCGAGCTTTGTCCCCGTGTGGGGCTTCTGCCGGGGCCGCAACCGCAAGATCGCGGGCTCTCACGGCGGGCGAGAGGGCACGGTCACGCGACCTCGACGATGACCTCTACCTCTACCGGGGCGTCGAGGGGGAGTTCGGCCACGCCTACCGCGCTGCGGGCGTGGCGGCCGGCCTCGCCGAACACGGCGCCGAACAGGTCGGAGGCGCCGTTGATCACGCCGGGCTGGCCGGTGAAGCCGGGTGCGCTGGCCACGAAGCCGGTCAGCTTCACCACCTTGACCACGTTCTCCAGCCCGACCAGCGCGTCGATCGCGGCGAGCGCGTTGAGCGCGCACCGCTGCGCCAGGTCCTTCGCCTGCTCGGCCGAGACGCCGTTGCCGACCTTCCCGGTGGCGAGCAGCTTGCCCTCGGCCATCGGCAGCTGGCCGGACACGTAGACGTGCTGCCCGGACTGGACGGCCGGTACGTAGCTGGCCACCGGCGGCACCACCTCGGGCAGTTCGAGGCCGAGCTCGGCGAGCTTCGCCTGGGGTCCGTTGCTCATCGAGGTCAGCCCTTCGGACGCTTCAGGTACGCGACGAGCTGCTCCGGGTTCGGGCCGGGGACCACGGAGACCAGTTCCCAGCCGTCCTCGCCCCAGTTGTCGAGGATCTGCTTGGTCGCGTGGACCAGCAGCGGCACCGTGGCGTATTCCCACTTCTGCATCGGAGGAGGGCTCCCTTGCCTGACTTGGACTTCGGTCAGGCACAGCCTACGGTCCGCCGCGGTCACCAGGACGCGGGACGCGGCTCCGGCGCCGCCGGCGGCTCGCCGCACGGGCCCTCGTGCTCGAAGCGCTGCGGGCACCGGCTGCGGTCGGGCAGCAGCAGGTCGCAGAAGACCCGGTGCCTGTTGTTCTGGTCGTCAGCGGTGGAGACGGTGGTCTCGCCCGCGTCCAGCTCCATCAGGAAGCCCAGCGAGGTGGCCACGGTGCCGGCGAGCGCGGTGGCCGCCGCCAGGTCGGGCACCCGGACCTGGAGGTGGATGACGTAGCCGGGCTCGTCCTCGTCCCGCCCCCTCCCGCCGGAACGGGGAAGCGTCCGGACCACGTCGGCCGGAGGGCCGTAGGAGCGCTCGTTGAACGGCGCGCCCGGTCCCTCGGCCTCACCCGGCCGTCCGGCCCGGTCACCGGGGAACTGGCCCCGAGGACTGTTCTCCGCGTCGCGCATCCTTCGCCTCCGGGCGTCGTACCTGTTCACCAACACCGCAATCCGGCTCGGAGCCGTCCCCGGCCCGGCTCTCCGCGTCGGGGACGAACGTAGATCCTGCGACAAGTCCCGGCAACGGGACGCGCACGCCTCGTCACGTCCAGTCACATTTGCGACACAAGGCTGGTCGGGAACGCGGTAGCCGTCTCCGTCCGGCGGGGCGCGTACGCGGGGCTGGCAAGCGCCCCGCCGACCGATACCCTTCCGGACTGGACGCGCGCCGACGCGCGCCCGCACACCTCGACCCGTGCCCGTCGCCTGGGGCGGCGACGGGAGCCGCAACCCGGGGGAGACAGATGACCCAACCGCCCGTCGGTGGCGACACCGGCACGCCCGGCGACCCGAATCCGCAACCGCCGCCCACCGGCGGCGCGCCGCCGGGATCCGCACCCCCGGCCGGCCCGCCGGCGTACCCGTCCGAACCCCAGCCGCGCAAGCGACCGGCGGTGCTGATCGTCTCGCTGGTGCTGGCCGCCGCGGTCCTGCTCTGCGGCGGTGGGGGCACTGCCGCGTTCCTCGCGCTGCGCAACAGCGAGGACGGCCAGGGCGCGAAGGAGCCGCAGGTCGCGGTGGACGGCTTCCTCAAGGCCGTCTACCAGGAGCGCGACGCCGAGAAGGCTGCGGCGTTCGTCTGCTCCGCGGCCCGCGACGACGAGAAGATCACCACCAAGGTCGCCGAGGTCCAGAAGTACGTCGCGCAGTACCAGAACCCCCGGTTCCGCTGGCCCACCCCGACCGTCGACAACCAGACCGGGGACCGGGCCACCGTCTCCGCCCGGGTGACCATGACCACCGCCGACGAGAAGGTCGCCGAGCAGGCGCTGCGTTTCACAGTGGTGCGGAAGACGGGTTGGTGGGTCTGCGAGGTCGGCTGATCCCACCGGCCGGACAGAGCTGGTCCCAACGGCTGGTTAGGCTCGACGGGTGGCAGCGAGTGAGCAGCCGGCCGAGCCCGCCGGCAGATGGCCGGCCCGCCTGCACGTGGTGACCGGCAAGGGCGGCACAGGAAAGACGAGCGTGGCCGCCGCGCTGGCCCTCGGCCTGGCCGCCGGGGGCCGGCGCACCCTGCTGGTCGAGGTGGAGGGCCGGCAGGGCATCGCCCAGCTCTTCGGCACCGACCCGCTGCCGTACGAGGAACGGCACCTCGCCGACGCGCCCGGCGGCGGTGAGGTGCGGGCGCTGGCGGTGGACGCCGAGGAGGCGCTCCTCGAATACCTGGACATGTTCTACAAGCTCGGCGCCGCCGGCCGGGCGCTGCGCAAGCTCGGCGCGATCGACTTCGCCACCACGATCGCGCCGGGCCTGCGCGACGTGCTGCTCACCGGCAAGGTCAAGGAGGCGACCACCCGGACCAGCGGGTCGCGCCGGACGTACGACGCGGTGGTGCTGGACGCGCCCCCGACCGGGCGGATCGGCCGCTTCCTGAACGTGACGGCGGAGACCGCCCGGCTCGCGAAGGTCGGCCCGATCAAGACCCAGAGCGAGGGCGTCTCCGCGCTGCTCCGGTCGCCGATGACCGCTGTGCACGTGGTCACGCTGCTGGAGGAGATGCCGGTCCAGGAGACGCTCGACGCGGTGGCGGAGCTGACCCAGCTCGGTTTCCCGGTCGGCCGCGTGATCGTCAACGGCGTCCGCCCGCCGGTGCCGGCCGGGCGGGCGGTGACAGCGGCCGAGCTGAAGCGCGGGCTGGCCGCCGCCGGCCTGCCGACCGACGGCCCGACCGTGGCCGGGCTCGTCGAAGAGGCCCGTGACCAGCAGGTACGCCGAGAGCTGGAGGACTCCCTCCGGGGTGACCTGGTGGACCTCGGCCTGCCCCTGGTCGAGTTGCCGCTGCTGCCCGAGGGGGTCGACCGGGCCGGGCTGGAGACGCTCGCCGAGGCCCTCGTCCGGGCGGATTGACTCACACCTGCGGCCGGCACGGAGCAGAGTGCCCCTCGGGACCGATACGCTCGATTGGTGCCTTCCGAAGACGCGGCGCCTCCGCTTGACGTCGACCAGATCCTCGCCGACGACGGCGTACGGATCGTGGTCTGCTGCGGCGCGGGCGGCGTGGGCAAGACGACCACGGCGGCGGCGCTGGCGTTGCGGGCGGCCGAGCGGCACGGCCGGCGGACGGTGGTGCTCACCATCGACCCGGCCCGCCGGCTGGCCCAGTCGCTCGGCCTGACCGAGCTGGACAACACACCCCGGCAGGTCAAGGGCATCGACGTCGAGGCCAGCGGCGGCGAACTGCACGCCATGATGCTCGACATGAAGCGCACGTTCGACGACGTGGTGCTTCAGCACACCGACCCGGCGAAGGCCGCGGAGATCTTCGCCAACCCCTTCTACCAGGCCATGAGTTCCACCTTCGCCGGCACGCAGGAATACATGGCGATGGAGAAGCTGGGCCAGTTGCACGCCCGGGGCGAGTGGGACCTGATCGTGGTGGACACGCCGCCGTCGCGCTCCGCGCTCGACTTCCTGGACGCGCCGGCCCGGCTGTCCCGGTTCCTCGACGGCCGGATGCTGCGCCTGCTGCTGGCCCCCGCGCGCAGCGGCGGGCGGAGCATGTTCAGCCTGGTCACGGCGAGCTTCGGGATGTTCTCCAAGGTGGTGCAGAAGGTGATCGGCGCCCAACTGCTCACCGACCTGTCCGGCTTCGTGGCCGCCCTCGACTCGATGTTCGGCGGGTTCCGGCAGCGCGCCGAGCAGACGTACCGGATCCTCCAGGCCCGGGAGACGGCGTTCCTGCTGGTCGCGGCGCCGGAGCCGGACGCGGTCCGGGAGGCCGCCTACTTCGCCGGCCGCCTGCGCTCCGAGCGGATGCCGCTGGCCGGGCTGGTGCTCAACCGGGTGCACCGGCCGGCGTCGGACCTGTCCGCCGCGGAGAGCCTGGCCGCCGCGGAGCGGCTGGCCGGCGTGGGTGGGCACGAGGGCACCGTCGAGGTGTTGCGCGCGCACGCCGCGCTGGCCCAGCAGGCGGTACGCGAGGAGCAGGTGGCGGCCCGGTTCACCGAGGCGTTCCCGGCGGTGCCGGCGGTGTCGGTGACGGCGCAGCCCGCCGACGTGCACGACGTCGACGGGCTGCGGACGATCGGCGAGGCGATCAGCCGGAGCTGACCGGTCCGGTCAGTTGGCCGTGGTGACCAGGATCTTGTCCTTGCCGGCCTTCTCCTTGGCGTTCTTCTTCATGGCCGCCTCGAACATCTTGCGCCAGCTGGTGACCTGCGGGTGACGGCGCAGCAACGCCCGGCGCTCGCGCTCGGTCATGCCACCCCACACGCCGAACTCGATCCGGTTGTCGAGCGCGTCGGCCAGGCACTCGTACCGAACTGGGCAGCTCCGGCAGATCCTCTTCGCCACGTTCTGTTCGGCGCCCTGTACGAACAACGCGTCCGGGTCTCCGTTCTGACATGCCGCCAGTGACGGCCAGTCAGTGATCATGCCCATCTGTACACGTCCCCCCTTGCAGTACCTACCGACTTCGCGCGAGCAGCCCTCGTACATCCCCCCGGTCGTTCGCGCCGGCCTCCCCAGGGCGGCACGAACGACTCATGGCTGCGGTCGCCGCCACCATCATGCTGTGTAGTCGCCCGATTACGCAACGTTGTCGGCGAAATCCATCATTCCGGACACTCCCGGCTTCCCGGGCTTTCGCCCCGCGACTACCCCGCCCGAGTACGTGAAAACGCTGCGCCACTCCCGGACTTCGGAGAGACTTCCGCCGGATCTCACGCAACCCCGGACCAGGGCTCGTGCGTTTAGCACAACGAGGCCGGCGCGTGCAGGAAATGGGGAAAGTTCCCCGCGCGCCCGCCGTTCCCTACTCGCGTACCCTGTCGAGGTGACCTGGATGCGGAAACGTGACCACAACGTGCTGACCAACGCCGCATCGCTGCTGATCTGCGGCCTCTTGGCCGGAGTGGTGGTCGCCGCGGCGGCCTTCCCCGTGGCGGCGATGTCCGGACTGGCCGCCAAGGCGGGGGCGGAGACGTTCGATGCGTTGCCCAAGGAGCTGACAGTCGCCCGGGCGCCCCAGATCACCCGGCTGCTCGCGTCCGACGGCAAGACCGTGCTGGCCACGATGTACGACGAGAACCGCAAGGACGTCAAGCTCAAGGACATCTCGCCGTACATGCAGAAGGCCATCATCGCGGCCGAGGACCACGACTTCTACAAGCACAACGGCGTGGACATCAACGGTGTGGCGCGGGCCTTCGTCAACAACCAGGCCTCCGGCTCCTCCCGGCAGGGCGCCTCGACGCTCACCATGCAGTACGTCCGGCTGGCCATCTCCTACTCGGCCACCCACCCGGCCGACGTGGTCGCCGCGACCGAGGACACCAGCGGCCGCAAGCTGCGCGAGATGAGCCTGGCGCTCCAGGTCGACAAGGAGCTCTCCAAGGACGAGATCCTGGAGCGCTACCTGAACATCGCCGCGTTCGGCAACGGCGCGTACGGCATCTGGGCGGCCAGCCAGGTCTACTTCAACAAACCGCCGAGCAAGCTCGACATCCAGGAGTCGGCGATGCTCGCCGGCATGGTGAAGGCACCCACCGCGTTCGACCCGACCACCAAGGCGGGCTACCCGGAGGCGGTCGGCCGGCGCGACTACGTCATCGACAACATGGTGCAGATCGGCGCGGTCACCCAGCAGGAGGCGGACGCCGCCAAGAAGATCAAGCTCCAGGTCAAGGGCAAGCGCACCCCGAACGGCTGCACCCAGACCACCACCCGCTCGTGGGGCTTCTTCTGCGACTACCTCTACCGCTGGTGGCTCCAGCAGGAGACGTTCGGCGCCACCTCGTACGACCGTGAGCGGCGGCTCAAGAGCGGCGGCTACACCATCGTCTCCACCCTGGACGTCCAGGCCCAGAAGGGCGCCGACAAGGCCGTCCGCAACAAGCTCGGCGAGAGCAGCAAGGCGGCCCGCATGGTGGCCGCCGTCGAACCCGGCACCGGCCGGGTGCGCGCCGTGGCGGTGAACCGGAACTTCAAGCTCGACGACCCGGCCGACCCGCAGAACAAGATCTCCAGTGACCCGAAGAAGGCCAAGAAGAAGATCCGGGGCAACTACCCCAACACGGTGAACCCGCTGGTCACCGGCGGTCCCGGCATCGCCGGCTACCAGGCCGGCTCGACCTTCAAGATCTTCACGCTGGTGGCCGCGCTGGAGAAGGGCTACCCGCTCAGCTACCCCATCAACGCGCAGCCGGTGTTCAAGTCCGACTACCCGGTCGAGTTCAACTCGCCCGCCGCCTGCCCGGGCACCAGCAAGTACTGCCCGAAGAACGCCAACCCCGCGATGGCCGGCATGCACAACATGTGGAGCGGCTTCGGCTTCTCGGTCAACACGTTCTTCATCGACCTCCAGCAGCGGGTCGGCGCGGAGAACGTGGTGAAGGCCGCGCAGAAGCTCGGCATCACGTTCCGCTCGTCGAGCGACGCGCAGCTCGCCGCCAACCCGCACCAGTGGGGCGCGTTCAGCCTCGGCGTCTCCCAGACCACTCCGCTGGAGCTGGCGAACGCGTACGCGACGCTCGCCGCCGACGGCAAGTACTGCGAGCCGATCCCGGTGCAGGAGATCCGTGGCCCGGACGGCGAGAAGCTGGACGTCGCCAACCCCCGCTGCGAGCAGCGGGTCAGCACCGAGGTGGCCCGCGCCGCCGTGGATGCCGCGCGCTGCCCGGTCGGTGACCGCTCCTCCACCACGAAGTGCGGCCCCGCCACCGCCGGCAACGTCCGCAACATCGTCAACGCGCCGGTGGCCGGCAAGTCCGGCACCACCGACTCCGACCGCACCTCGGCGCTGGTCGCGATGACCAAGCAGTACGCGGTGGCCGGCATCATGGCCGACCCGGACTGGCCGCAGACCAACCAGAAGATGGGCCACGACGAGACGCCCCAGGGCATCAACCCGGCTGTCTACCAGACGCTGCGCGACGCCATGAAGGGCAAGGAGCGGAAGAACTTCACGCCGCCCAGCGGCAAGATCGTCCTGGGTGACCAGCGCTCCATCCCGGGCGTGAAGTGCGAGTCCATCGAGACCGCGAAGTCCCGGCTGAAGGGTGCCGGCTTCGAGCCGGTGGTCTCCAGCAACAAGGTGCCGTCGGAGTGCCCGGCCGGCACCGCCGCCGGCACCAGCCCCGACGGCCGCACCATCAAGGGTGGCGTGGTGATGATCGAGGTCAGCTCCGGCCAGGGCACCCCGGAGCAGGGCGACACCGCCACACCGGGCCGGCCGGGTGGCCCGGGCGGACCGGGTAACGGCGGCCGACCGGGACGACCGCCGAACTGACAGCCGACAACAGCGACGGCCACCTCCCTCGGGAGGTGGCCGTCGTCGTTTCCGCGCTACCGGAGCGCCGGGGTCAGAGACCGAGCTGGCGGCGTACCTCGGCGGCGACCCGACCACCCTCGGCCCGGCCGGCCACCGCGCCCTGGGCCGCCTTCATGGCCGGGCCCATCTGCGCCTTGCCGGTGAAGCCGCCCGCGGCGAGCGCCCCCGAGACCAGCTCGGCCAGCTCGTCGTCGGAGAGCTGCTTGGGCAGGTAGCGCTCCAGCACCTCACCCTCGGCGGTCTCCTTGCCGGCCTGCTCGGCGCGCCCGGCGTCGGCGAACGCCAACGCCGCCTCGCGGCGCTTCTTGGCCTCCTTGGTCAGCACGGCGAGCACCTCGTCGTCGCTGAGCTCGCGCTTTTCCCGGCCGGCGACCTCGGCGTTGCCCACGGCGGCCAGGGCCATCCGCAGCGTGGAGGTGGTCAGCTCGTCGCGCGCCTTGAGAGCGGCGCGCATGTCGGCGGTGAGACGGTCCTTCAGCGTGCTCATGGACGGTGAAACTACCCTGAACGCCATGCGAAAGCGCACACTATTCCGGCTCGCGGCCGGAACCGTCGCCGCCGGTGCGGCCACCCTGGCGTACGCGTCGCTCATTGAGCGCAACATGTTCACCCTCCGCCGGTACGACGTGCCGGTGCTCCCGACCGACGCCGAACCGCTGCGGGTGCTGCACCTCTCCGACCTGCACATGATGCCCGACCAGCGACGCAAGCAGGACTGGGTGGCCTCGCTGGCCGCACTCGACCCCGACCTGGTCGTGGTCACCGGCGACAACATGGCGCACCCGGCGTCGGTGCCGGGCGTGCTGCGCGCCCTGCAACCGCTGCTCGACCTGCCCGGCGCGTTCGTCTTCGGCTCCAACGACTACACCGGCCCGGTCTTCAAGAACCCCTTCACCTACTTCCTGCCCGACCGGGAGTACACCGAGGGCGTGCCGCTGCCGTACGAGGAACTGCGCGACATCCTCACCGGCGCCGGCTGGGCGGACCTGAACAACGCCCGCACCACGCTCAAGGCCGGCGGGCGGGAGATCGAGCTGGCGGGCGTGGACGACCCCCACATCGAACGGGACGACTACGACGCCGTGGCCGGCCCGGTCAGTGGCGACGCGGCGCTTTCGATCGCGTTGTCCCACTCCCCCGAGCCCGTGGTGCTGGACCGGATGGCCGCCGACGGCTTCGGTCTGCTGCTCGCCGGGCACACCCACGGCGGCCAGGTCTGCGTGCCCGGGTACGGCGCCCTGGTGACCAACTGCGGGCTGCCCCGCTCGATGGCGCGGGGGCTGCACCGCTGGCCCGGCTCGGACTCCTGGCTGCACGTCTCCGCCGGCCTCGGCACCCACCCCACCGCCCCGATCCGCTTCGCCTGTCCCCCAGAGGCCAGCATCCTCACCTTGATCCCCCGCTGACCCCCCGGCAGATCTTGGTACGCGGCCGCCCCTCGGAGGGCTCATCCGTACCAAGATCTGCCGGGTACGCGGGGCGGGGGGTACCGAGTTTGACCGTGCGGGCGGGTGGGCTACTATTTGTCGGCACGCCTCGGGGTGTGGCGCAGCTTGGTAGCGCGCTTCGTTCGGGACGAAGAGGTCGTCGGTTCGAATCCGGCCACCCCGACCAGAGGTAAGAGGGCACATCCGATCGATCGGATGTGCCCTCTGCGTTTTCCCGGCACCGGTCACCGTCGCAGTAGGATCCCGCCATGCCACGGCCGGTGGTCTTCGACCTCTTCCACACCCTGGTTCACGGCGCCGACGACGAGCGGGACCGGGTGGTCGGCGAGATGGCGCTCATCGTCGGAGTGGATCCGGCGGCGCTCGTCTCCGCGTACCACGCCACTTGGCGGGACCGCCTGGTCCGGTGGAACGCGGCCGAGACGGTACGCATCCTCGCCGCGCGTCTCGGCGGCTCGCCGACTGATGAGCAGGTGACCCGGGCCGCCGCGCATCGGCTGACTCTCGCCCACCGGGTGCTGGGCCGCGTCTCGCCCGTCACGCTGGACGTGCTCGACGCGCTGCGCGAGCGCGGGCACCGGCTGGCCCTGATCAGCAACGCCACCTCCGAGACGGCCGAGGCGTGGCCGGGCGGGACGCTCGCCCGGCGTTTCGACGTCACGGTGTTCTCCTGCGAGGTCGGGCTGGCCAAGCCGGACCCGGCTATCTACCGGACCGCCGCGGAGCGGCTGGGCGTCGCGCCGGCCGACTGCGTGTACGTGGGCGACGGCGCGGACGGCGAGCTGGCCGGCGCGGCCGCGGCCGGCATGACGGTGCTCCGGACCACGGAACACCAGGACACCGATCCGGGCTGGATCGGACCGGTGATCGCGAACCTCGGTGACCTGCCCGCCCACGTGGAGCAACCGGCCTCGGCCGATTAGATCGACGGAACTGCCCGAAGCCACCCCGCCACGCGCGGTTGCCCCTGCCTCCTGGCAAAGTGTGCGCATGTCGCCGATGATCCGATCCCGCCTGACCGATTGGACCACCGTCGCGCCCCTGGTCGCCGTGCTCGTGCTCGTGATGACCTGGGGACGGGAGCTGCCCGGCCCGCTCATCTTCGTGGTGGCGGCCCTGCTCGCCGCGGCCGTACTGGCGGCTGTGCACCACGCCGAGGTGGTCGCGCACAAGGTCGGTGAGCCGTTCGGGTCACTCGTGCTCGCGGTGGCGGTCACCGTGATCGAAGTCGGTCTGATCGTCACGCTGATGATCAGCGGCGGGGACAAGACGCAGGCGCTGGCGCGGGACACCGTCTTCGCCGCCATCATGATCACCTGCAACGGCATCCTCGGCCTTTCGCTGCTGCTCGGCGCGCTGCGGCGACAGGTCGCGGTGTTCAATCCGGAGGGCACCGGCGGGGCGCTCGCCACTGTGGCCACGCTCGCCACGCTCAGCCTTGTGGTGCCGACGTTCACCACGAGCCGGCCGGGACCGGAGTTCTCCCCGGCGCAGCTCGCCTTCGCGGCGGTCGCCTCGCTGGCGCTCTACCTGCTGTTCGTCATGGTGCAGACCGGCCGGCACCGCGACTACTTCCTCCCGGTCACGCAGGAGGGCAGCATCCTCGCCGAGGACAAGAACGGTGACGGGCACGCCGAGCCGCCGTCCACGCGTACCGCGCTGGCCAGCCTGGCCCTGCTGGTGGTGGCGCTCGTCGCGGTGGTGGGCGACGCGAAGACGATCTCCCCGGCGATCGAGACGGCGGTCGGCGCGGCCAACCTGCCGCAGGCGTTCGTCGGCGTGGTCATCGCGCTGCTGGTGCTGCTGCCGGAGACGCTCGCCGCCGCCCGGGCGGCCCGGCGGGACCGGGTACAGATCAGCCTCAATCTCGCGCTCGGCTCGGCCATGGCCAGCATCGGCCTGACCATCCCGGCCATCGCGATCGCCTCGATCTGGCTGGACGGGCCGCTGGTGCTGGGCCTGGGCGGCACCCAGATGACGCTGCTGGCGCTGACCGCTGTGGCAGCGGTGCTCACCGTGGTGCCGGGACGGGCGACTGTGCTCCAGGGCGGGGTGCACCTGGTGCTGCTCGCCGCGTTCGTCTTCCTGGCCGCCAGCCCGTAAGCGGGGCCCACTGCCGGGCCGCGCACCGGCAAGCGCCGCCGGCAAGAACCGTCAGTCGTGCATCTCCGTGCGCGCCACCTCGGCGAACGCGGCGGTCAGGTACTCGGCGAACGGGCGCCCGGTGACCGCCAGCAGGTCGGCCACCAGCAGCGGCGCGTGCCGGGCGATCGTCGCCGGGGCGGGCGGGTTCTCGTCGTCGCCCGGGTCGTAGACGCCGAGCGCGCCGGCCAGCAGCACCAGCAGCACGTGCGGGTCGACGTCGGGCCACCAGGACGCCGCCGAACGGACGCACTGTTCGAGCACCTGGCGTACGTCGTCGCCGTCCAGCCCGTCCGGGTGGCCCTCCTCCAGCAGCAGCCGGACCACGCCGCCGAGCACCAGCCCGGCCCGGTCGGCGGCGGCCAGCCGCTCGACGGCCGGGGCGTACGCCTCGGCGTCGCGGGCCTGCGCGGCGCTCACCGCGTCGGTGGCCGTCTCGGCGATCTCGCGGGCCGGTGCGGGCAGGTGCCGCCAGGTCGTGGTCACCGGGTCAGCATGGCAGAGCACGTGTGATCGCTCACCTTCCGGCCCGGCGACCACGTGTGTAAGGGGTAAACGGGTCGCGGTAGTCGTACCCGCCGAACAGAATCCCTGCCATGCTGCGCCGCGCCCTGCCCGCCCGTCCCGAAGCCCGCCGGATCCTGCTCGGCACCTTGTTCTCCGCTGTCGGGCGCGGCCTCACCCTGCCGTTCCTGTTCATCTACCTCACCGACGTACGCGGCCTGACCGACACCCGGGCCGGGCTGGTGATCGGCTGGTTCGGCGCTGTCACGCTCGCTCTGTCGCCGCTGGCCGGCACGTTCATCGACCGGTTCGGCGCGCGCCGGGTGGTGTTGCCCTGCCTGGTGATCGAGGCGGTCGGGACCGGCTCGCTGGCGCTGGTCGACTCGACCGCCTCGGCGTTCGGCGTGATGACGGTCGTCGCGGTGGGCAGTTCGGCGATCTGGGCCGGGCAGAACACGATCCTCGCCTCGCTGACCGGTGACGGCGAGCGGCAGCGCGTCTTCGGGCTCAACTTCGCGCTGCTCAACCTGGGCATCGGCACCGGCGGTCTGATCTCCGGCGCGGTGGTCGACGTGGCCCGTCCGATCACCTTCGAGGTGATCTACCTGCTGGACGCGGTGAGCTACCTGACGCCGGCACTGATCCTGCTCACGCTGCCGAACGTGGGGCACCGGCCGATCCTGGCCACGGGCGCGAAGGCCGACGACCGGAGGAGCGGCGGCTACCTCACGGTGCTGCGGGACCGGCCGTTCCGCCGCCTGGTCGTCTTCGGCCTGGTGCTCACCACCTGCGGGTACGCGCAGATCGAGGTGGGCTTCGCGGCGTACTCGGTCCGGGTGGTCGAGGTGACGCCCCGGGTGGTGGCGTGGGCGCTCGCCGCGAACACCGTGATGATCGTGCTCTCGCAGCTGCTGGTGATCCGGCGGTTGGAGGGGCGCAGCCGTACCCGGGCACTCGCCACCGTCGGCGCGGTCTTCGCCGGCGCGTGGCTGGTGCTCGGCGCCGCGGGTGTGGTGGGCAGCGGCAACGCGGTGCTCGCGGCGCTCGGCGTGGTGGCCTGTTCGGCGATCTTCGGGTTCGGCGAGACGATGCTGTCGCCGGTCATGCCCGCGCTCACAAACGCGCTGGCCACCGACGAGCTGCGCGGCCGGTACAACGCGATGAGCTCGATGATCTTCGGGATCAGCGGCGTGGTCGGTCCGGTCACCGCCGGGCCGCTGATCGGCGCGGCGCACGGCCGGGTGTGGGTGGCGGTCGTGGTGGGCGGCTGCCTGGCCGCCTCGGTGCTCGCGCTGTCGCTGCGTCCGCTGCTCACCGCCGCGCAGGACGGCCGCCTGGCCCCCGCCCCGGCCAAGCAGCCGGCCGGCGTGGCCTGACACAGAACGGGCCCCGGAGCTGAGCGCTCCGGGGCCCGTCCGCGGTGCGGTCGGCCGTCAGCCGGCGGCGACCTCGGTGGTCGTGCGGATCCGGTCCAGCGCCGGCGGGGAGACCGGCGACTTCTCGGTCAGGTACGCGGTGAAGGCGTCCAGGTCGATCTGGCCGGTCACCGCGTTGGTGCCACCGGTCAGGACGCTGAAGCCGTCGCCGCCACCGGCGAGGAAGTTGTTCACGGTGACCCGGTAGGTGGCGGTGTCCGTCACCGGGGTGCCGTTGATGGTGAGGCTGCCCCGGACCACCCGGGTGCCGGCGCACGGCGTGCCGGCCGGCGCGGTGGTGCCGTTGACGTCCACGACGTAGTTGACGGTCGAGGACGCGTAGAGCACGCGCGCGACGGTGAACTGCTGCTCCAGCATGCAGTAGAGCTGCGCGCCGGTCAGGTCCAGCGTCACCAGGTTGTTGGCGAACGGCTGCACGGTGAACGCCTCGGCGTAGGTGACCGGGCCGGCGTCGAGGTCGGCGCGGACGCCACCGGGGTTCATGAACGCGGCGACCGCGTTCTGCTCGGTGTCGGTGGCGGCGAGCTGCGCGTCGGCGATCAGGTTGCCGAGCGGCGACTCACCGGTCTGGTACGTCGGCTTGCCGTTGACGTCGACCCCGGTCTGGTACAGGTTCTCCTGGGTCTTGGTGATCGCGGCGGTGGTCTCGCCCACCACCCGGTCGGCCACCGGGCCGAGCGCGGTCTTGTACCGGTTGATCAGCTCCGTCGAGGCCGGGTCCTTCTCGACGTCCCGCGTGACCACCACGTTGTTCGCGGACGCGGTGACCACGTCGCGGGTACGCGGGTCGATCTTCAGGTCGATCTGGGTGACCAGGCGGCCGAACGAGCTGGCGCTGGTGACCAGCTTGCCGTTGATGTTGCAGTTGTACGCGGCGTGGGTGTGCCCGCTGACGATCACGTCGATGGACGGGTCCATCCGGTTGGCGATGTCGACGATCGGGCCGCTGAACCCGGTGCAGTCGTTGATGCCGCCGCCGTTCTGCACGCCGCCCTCGTGCAGCAGCACGACGATGCTCTTGACCCCGAGCAGGCGCAGGATCTTGGCGTACTTGTTGGCGGTGTCGGCCTCGTCGGTGAACCGCAGGCCGGCGACGCCCTGCTGGCTGACGATGTTCGGGGTGCCCTCCAGGGTCATCCCGATGAAGCCGATCGGGACACCCTTGACGATCTTGATGCCGAACGGCTGCATCAGCGGCAGGCCGGTGGAGGTCTTGAAGGCGTTCGCCGAGAGGTACTTGAACTTGGCGCCACCGAACGGGGTGCCGTCGGCGCAGCCGTCCACCGGGTGGCAGCCGCCGCGCTGCATGCGCAGCAGCTCGGCCGCGCCCTCGTCGAACTCGTGGTTGCCGACGCTTGCGAACTCCAGCCCGGCGAGGTTCATCTCCTCGATGGTGGGCTCGTCGTGGAACGCGGCGGAGAGCAGCGGCGAGGCGCCGATCAGGTCACCCGCGGCGACCGTGACAGTGCCCTTGCCCTGCTGCTTGGCGGCGGCGCGCATCGACTTCAGGTGGCTGGCCAGGTATTCCGCGCCACCGGCCGGCTGGCCCTCGATGGTGCCGCTGGAGCCGGTCGGCGGCTCCAGGTTTCCGTGGAAGTCGTTGATCGCGAGCAACTGGACGTCGACCGGCTTCGGGCGGGCCTCGGCCTGGTCGGGGGTGACGGCGACCGCTGTGAACGCGGTCGCGGCGAGTGCGGCCAGGCCGACGGCGGCCCGGCGTCGCATCCCGGTGACGGACATGGAACTCCTCGTGAGATGCCGGTATGTGGCGTCCGGGCGATGGTTCGCCCGGCGACCCTGATCCGTGCCGTGACAGGTGTCGATCGCGGAGGGCGGTACTCGGGGGAACGCCGCCCCGCCGGGGTAGCTTCTCATCCACCGGCCGCCAGGTCGAACGGGGCGGCATCAGGAATCGTCGTTGTCCTGAGCGGCCCGTACCGGTCTGCCGGACGAGTCGGACATGACGGTCAGGTGAAATTCCGCGCGGCGCACGCTGTCGATGCCTGCCGCTGTCGAAGGCGCCGGCTCCCAGGGACAGGGAGCCGACGCCGACGCTCATGTCACGCGGAAATCCTTGCGCTGGCAACCGTCCTTGCCGGAATCACCTCCTGCCGGACACCCATCGCGGACCGAACGGTCGTTCATGTCCGACGGCCCGGCATATCGAACGAACTGTCCGAACTCGACTCACTGCCGGGCGTGCCGGTCCGAGGTCCGCTGTGGGCGGTGACGACGAGCCTGCGCAACGCCGGACGCGTCCACCGCCCGGCGACCCCCGGCCGGCCCGCCAGATAGCCGACCGTCCGCGCGGCGTCCCAGCCGTGCGCCTCGCGCAGCCCGCGCGCCAGCATCCCGAGATAGACCGGGGCGGGCCGGGTCCACTGCACCTCCACCGCCCGATGCGGCGCGGTGAACGTGAGCATCGGCAGATCCTCGTGGACGCCGACGCGCAGCAGCGTCTCGTAGCGGCCCGGCCCGAGCGTCGCCCGCCCGGTCTCGACCGCCGCAAGGATCCCGGCCAGGTCGGCACCGGGCGGCCGGTACATCTCCTGCGCGGCGATGTCAGCGAACTGCTCGACGGTCACCAGATAGCCGCGCGCTGCTGCCCGGCCGGGCAGCAGCGGGTCGTAGAACGCCATGCCGCCGGTCCAGGCCCGCGACTCACCGGCGAAGTAGACGCCGCCGGGGATCAGCACCGGAACCGTCCGGCGCGGTGGCCGGCGGTCCCGGCAGCCGGGGTACGTGCGCAGCCCGCCCGGTGGACACCCGCCACGCAGGTACCAGTCGAGCCGGGCGGCGTGCAGGTTCGAGCCGTACGCGACGTACCAGAGCATCGGCGGCGCGGTTCAGAACCAGCAGGTGCGCCCGGCGGCGTGGCTGACCTGGACGGTGTGCGTCACGCAGCCGCCGTCGGCGATGCGGTGCAGCAGGAAGGCGGTCGGCTCGGCGACGAACCCCGGCTCCTCCTCGTCGGTCATGCTGAGGCTCACCTGGATCCAGGTGCTCGGCGCGGTGGTCAGCACCGTACCGGCGAACGCGCTCGTCACCTGGCGGTGCAGGTGCCCCGCGGCGACGCGTACGACATGGGGGTGACGGCCGACCACGGCGGCGAGCGCGTCGGCGTCGGCGAGGCCCATCGCGTCCATGCCCGGCACGCCCACGGTGACCGGCGGATGGTGCAGGCACACGACGGCGGGCGCGTCGGTACGCCCGGCGAGCACCCCGTCCAGCCAGGCGAGCTGCTCGTCGCCGAGCCGTCCGCCGGGGCTGCCCGGGGTGAGCGAGTCGAGCACCACGAGCGTCGCGTCCGGCAGGTCGACGTGGTAGTGCGCCGAGAAGCCACCGGCCAGGTACGGGGTGCCGCCGAACGTGTCGAGCAGCGACTCGCGGTCGTCGTGGTTGCCGGTCACCAGGTGCACAGGCAGCGGGAACGCGCCGACGATCTCGCGCAGGGCGAGGTATTCGTCCGGCCGGCCGTTCGCGGTGAGGTCGCCGGTGATCACCACGCAGTCGGGCCGCGGACGCAGGGCGAGCACCGTGCCGAGCGCCCGGTGCAACCCGGACGCCGGGTCGGCCGCGAGCGGGCCGGTGGTCACGTGCGGGTCGCTGAGCTGGGCGATGAGCATCGGCCGCCTCCTCGGGTGCCCGGGCCCTCACGCTATCGCCGCGCACCCTCCCCGCGCAGGCCCGCTTGTGCCCACAGGCTGTGTCCACAGCCTGTGGATAGCACATGTGTACGAAGGTCGGCGGCGGTTGCGCTGAGTACCCTTGATCGCGACCCGACCCCCTCCGAGCAGGAACGACGTGGATCACGAGCGAGTCCTCCGCGACGTCACGGTGCGCCTTCCCACGGCGTCGACCGTCCCGGAGGCGTGCCAGTGGACCGTCGCCGCGCTCGCCCGGCACACCCCGGCGACCGCCACCGTCCTGCTCCGCGTCCACGACCGTCTGCGCTGCGTCGCCGCGACCGGCGCCTGGCAGGTCTTCTCGCACGTGCCGGCGACCGCCGACGGCACCCCGCCGGGCCGCCACCGGCCCGAACCCTCGGTGGTGCGGCGGGTCTACGCCTCCGGGACCACCGCCGCCGTGCCCGACGTCGGCGCCGACCCCGACTACCTCGAGGTCCGCCCGGACGTCACAGCCGAACTCTGTGTGCCGGTACGCGACCCGGACGGCCGTCCGATCGGGGTGCTCGACCTGCAGTGGAGCGAGCCGGTCGTGCTCGCGGCCTGGCGGGAGACAGCCGAGCTGGTGGCCGACCGACTCGGCGGGCGGATCGCCGCGCTCGGCGGGCCGCCGGCCGAGAGCCGCAGCGAGAAGCTGCTCCGGCACGCCGCCGCGTTCACCGCCGCCCCGACCGACTGGGACCTGATGACCGCCGCGCTCGCCGCGGCCCGGGACGTCTCAGCGCTCTCCGCCGCCGTACTGGTGCTCACCGGCCGGCGCGGCCCACGCCTCGGCGCGCCCACGGCCACACCGGGCGAGCTGGAGGCACGGATCCGGGCCGAGCTGGACGAGGCCGGACCGGCCGCGCTCGACCGCATGATCGACCGGGCCCACCGGTACGGCTCGGCGTACACGCTGGGCGAGGCGGGCCACCCGCCCACCGAGGAGTACCTGCCGCTGACCCGGGCCGGCGCGCGCACGCTTGTGGCGGTGCCGGTCGGCACACCGGCCTCCGGTGGCGTGCTGCTCGTCGCCGACGAGCAGCGCCTGCGCCCCGACCCGACCACAGTCAACCTGATCGAGCTGCTCGCCGGGCAGGCGTGGACCTGCCTGGACCGGCTGCGTACGCTCGCCCGGCTCCGCGAGCAGGCCAGCTCGGACCCGCTCACCGGGCTGCGGCACACCGGCCCGTTCGGGCAGCGGATCGCCACCGCCACGCCGGGGCGTACCGCGCTGCTGGCGATCGACGTGGACGGGTTCAAGGACGTCAACGACACGTACGGCCACCAGGCCGGTGACCGGCTCCTGGTGGGGCTGGCCCGGGCGCTCGAAGGCGCGCTACGTCAGGGCGACGAGCTGTACCGGACCGGCGGCGACGAGTTCGTGGCGGTGATCGAGGTGAGCCGCCCGGAGGAGGCGGTACGGATCGCCGAACGGCTCACCGAGGCGGCCCGGCGTACCGGCCGGACGATCAGCGTCGGCATCGCCCTGCCGAGACCCGGCGAGTCTCCCGAACGCACCCTGCACCGAGCCGACCAGGCTCTGTACGCGGTGAAACGCCACGGCCGAGACGGCGTCCACCTCTCCGCCGCCTGACCCACTCCGTCCGCCCCGCCCCCGTCACCCCTCTCCCCCGCGATCTTGCACTTTAGGCCCTGGCAAATGCCGCATATGCCCCACAAGCAGGGCCGAAAGTGCAAGATCAACGCCGGACGGGGCGGCGGAGGGAGGGCGGCGGGAGGTGGGCCGCGTTATGGGCGGGTCAGGTCCTTGGCGAGGAGTTCGGCTATCTGGGCCGTGTTGAGGGCGGCGCCCTTGCGGAGGTTGTCGCCCGTCACGAAGAGGTCCAGAGCGCGGGGGTCGTCCACCGCGCGGCGGATTCGGCCCACCCACGAGGGGTCGGTGCCGACGGCGTCGATCGGCATCGGGAACTCCCCTGCGGCCGGGTCGTCGACCAGGATCACGCCTGGCGCGTTGCGCAGCACCTCACGGGCGCCCTCGGCATCCACCTCGGTGGCGAAGACCGCGTGCACGGCGACCGAGTGGCCGGTCACCACCGGCACCCGTACGCAGGTGGCGGACACCTTGAGGTCGGGCAGCCCGAGGATCTTGCGCGACTCGTTGCGCAGCTTCATCTCCTCGGAGGACCAGCCGCCGTCGGCGAGCGAGCCCGCCCACGGTACGACGTTCAGCGCCAGCGGGGCCGGGAACGGACCCAGCTCGTCGCCGACTGCCTGTCGCACGTCACCGGCGCGGGAACCGAGCACCCGGTCGCCGGCGATCTTGCCGAGCTGGAGGTGCAGCGCGTCCACGCCGGCCTGGCCCGCCCCGGAGACCGCCTGGTACGACGCGAGCACCAGCTCGCGCAGCCCGTACTCGCGGTGCAGCGGCGCGACCGCCACGATCATCGCCAGCGTGGTGCAGTTGGCGTTGGCGATGATGCCCTTGGGCCGGTTGCGTACCTGCTCGGGGTTGATCTCGGGGACCACCAGCGGGACGTCGCGGTCCATCCGGAACGCGCCGGAGTTGTCCACCACCACCGCGCCGCGCGCGGCGGCGACCGGGGCCCACTCCGCGGAGACGTCGTCCGGCACGTCGAACATCGCCACGTCGACGCCGTCGAGCGCGTCGGCGGTGAGCGCCTGGACGGTCAGCTCCTCGCCCCGGCACTGCACGCGCCGGCCGGCCGACCGCTCGGAGGCGAGCAGCCGGATCTCGCCCCACACGTTGCGCCGGGAGGAGAGGATCTGGCACATCACCGTACCGACGGCACCTGTCGCCCCGACCACGGCGAGGGTGGGCAGCGACGCCATGGCGCGTTACCGCCCGGTGCCGGCGTAGACGACGGCTTCGGTGTCACCACCCAGCTCGAAGGCGTCGTGGATGGCGCGGACCGCCTTGTCGAGGTCGGTGTCGCGGCAGACCACGGAGACCCGGATCTCCGACGTGGAGATCATCTCGATGTTCACGCCGGCCGCGCCGAGGGCGGCGAAGAAGCCGGCGGCCACGCCCGGGTGCGAGCGCATGCCTGCGCCGATGAGGGAGACCTTGCCGACGTGGTCGTCGTACAGCAGGCCCTTGAACTTGACCGACTCCTGGATCTTGCTGAGCGCGGTCATCGCGGTCGGGCCGTCGGCCTTGGGCAGCGTGAACGAGATGTCCGTGCGGCCGGTGCCCTCGGTGGACACGTTCTGCACGATCATGTCGATGTTGATCTCCGCGCCGGCCACGGTGTCGAAGATCGACGCGGCGGCGCCCGGCTCGTCGGGCACGCCGACGATCGTGATCTTCGCTTCGCTGCGGTCGTGGGCGACCCCGGTGATCAGTGCCTGTTCCACAGGAAGGTCCTCCATCGATCCGGTGACCATCGTGCCGGTGTTGGTCGAGTATGACGAACGGACGTGGATCGGCAAGCCCGCGCGCCGCGCGTACTCGACGCTGCGCAGGTGCAGCACCTTCGCGCCGCAGGCGGCCAGTTCCAGCATCTCCTCGTACGTGATCTGCTTGATGTGCCGGGCGTTCGGCACGATGCGCGGGTCGGCGGTGAAGATGCCGTCCACGTCGGTGTAGATCTCGCAGACGTCCGCCTCCAGCGCGGCGGCGAGCGCCACGGCAGTGGTGTCCGAACCGCCCCGCCCGAGCGTGGTGACGTCCTTGGTGTCCTGCGAGACGCCCTGGAAACCGGCGACGATGACCACCGCGCCCTCGTCCAGCGCGCCCTTGAGTCGCCCCGGGGTCACGTCGATGATCCGGGCCCGGCCGTGCACCGAGGTGGTGATCACGCCGGCCTGCGAACCGGTGAACGAGCGTGCCTCGTACCCCAGGTTGTGGATGGCCATGGCCAGCAGCGCCATGGAGATCCGCTCCCCGGCGGTGAGCAGCATGTCCAGCTCACGGCCCGGCGGCAGCGGGCTGACCTGGTTGGCCAGGTCGAGCAGCTCGTCGGTGGTGTCGCCCATGGCGGACACCACCACCACCACGTCGTCGCCGGCCTTGCGCGCGGCCACGATGCGCTCGGCCACCCGCTTGATCCGCTCGGCGTTGGCGACGGAGGACCCGCCGTACTTCTGCACCACGAGTGCCACGACGGTGCACTCCCTCCCAGCGACGACCCTGAGCGTGCCGACGCCGCCGGTTCTCTCGGTCCGGCGGCGCGTGTCAGACCGCCTCAGCCTATCGGGCGGGCCGCGAGGCCGGGTCGGGTGATCCCACCATCCGGCCCCGCCGTGGGGCGGCTCACCAGCCCGGAAGTACGCGACACGCCAAGCGGTACAGCCGTACGGTGGGCTGACCTGGACCCTCCCCACGACGCAGAATGAGCCGGTGCACGCTCATCGACGTGCGGCCCGCCGGCTGACCGGCGTGCTCGCGCTCACCCTGCCGGTACTGCTGGCCGCCTGCGACGGCGGCCACCCCGAGGCGGCGCCCACCGGCACCGCCGACCCGGTCCCGGTGCAGGTCGACGCCGCCCGCGAGGAACTGGCCGGACTGGCCGCCGCGGCGCAGGACCGGCACCTCACCGCCACGTACGCGTTCGCGCCCGCCGAGGGCACGCCCCGCACGGTGTCGGTGACCAGCGCCAACGACGGCAGCTGGCGGGTCGACGTGCCCGGCTGGGGGCACGCCGGCACGGTGGACGTCTCGCTCGCCGGCACGTCCGACGGGCTGTTCCAGTGCGCGCTGCCCTCGGCCGGCTGGGCGCAGGCGGCGACCTGCGTCCGCCTCGGCGACGCCGACGACGCGGTGCCGCGCCGGCTCGACCCCCGGGTGCAGCACCCGTTCACCGACTGGCTGGAGGTGCTCACCGACCGGCGCGCGCCGCTCGCGGTGTCCCCCGCCGAGCCGCTGCCCGGCGCCACCGGCCCCTGCTACACGGTCGACAGCACCTCGGCATCGCTCAACGCGCCGCTGGACGTGGGCATCTACTGCTTCCGGGAGGACGGCACACCGGCGGCGGTACGGGCCGGATTCGGCACCCTGACGCTGACCGGCGAGCCCGGCGCCGCGCCGGGCACCGTCGAGCTGGCCGGTGCGGTGACCGACGGCGAGCCGGTGGGACGGGACGCCCCGAGTCCGGGGACCCCGTAGCCGGCCCCGATCCGGTGACTCTGATCCCATAGTCCGGACGAGCCTTCCCACTGCACGTCCCACCACGTAGGGTGACCTTGTCATGTGGCGCGCGTACCTTCTCCTTGGCTGCCGCGACGAGGCCTGACCGGCCGGCACCTCGTCGCGGAGTCGCTACGCGCCGTCCAGCACATCCGATCTTCTTCTCGGCACCGCCGCGCACCGTCGCCCGGCAGCCCGCCGACACCTTTCCGATCTGCTGACGCCACATGTTCCAGGGAGCACTCCGAGATGGCTCAACCTGTCACCGAGACCGATCCGTTCGCCCGCCAGCGCCCCAGCCGGATGCCGGTCCACCGCTACGTTCCGTACGACAGCGAGTTCGGCGTCGACCTGCCGGACCGCGCCTGGCCCACCCGCCGCGTCGAGGCCGCGCCCCGCTGGTGCGCAGTCGACCTCCGCGACGGCAACCAGGCCCTGATCGACCCGATGTCGCCCGAGCGCAAGCGGCGGATGTTCCAGCTCCTGGTGCAGATGGGCTACAAGGAGATCGAGGTCGGTTTCCCGTCGGCGAGCCAGACCGACTACGACTTCGTACGGCAGCTGATCGAGCAGGACCTGATCCCCGAGGACGTCACCATCCAGGTGCTGACCCAGTGCCGGGAGCACCTGATCGAGCGGACCTTCGAGTCGCTGCGCGGCGCGCACCGGGCCATCGTGCACTTCTACAACTCCACCTCGACGCTGCAGCGCCGGGTGGTCTTCGGCCTGGACCGCGACGGCATCACCGACATCGCCACCCAGGGCGCGCGGCTGTGCCAGAAGTACGCGGAGATCCACACCCCGGACACCGAGATCCACTACGAGTACTCGCCGGAGTCGTACACGGGCACCGAGCTGGAGTACGCGCTGGAGGTCTGCTCGGCGGTGATCGACGTGATCGACCCGACGCCGGACCGCAAGCTGATCATCAACCTGCCGGCCACCGTCGAGATGGCGATGCCGAACGTCTACGCCGACTCGATCGAGTGGATGCACCGGCGCCTGCCCCGGCGGGACAGCCTGGTGCTGAGCCTGCACCCGCACAACGACCGGGGCACCGGCGTGGCCGCCGCCGAGCTGGGCCTGCTGGCCGGCGCCGACCGGATCGAGGGCTGCCTGTTCGGCAACGGCGAGCGCACCGGCAACGTCGACCTGGTGACGCTGGGCCTGAACATGTTCTCCCAGGGCATCGACCCGATGATCGACTTCTCGAACATCGACGAGGTCAAGCGCGCGGTCGAGTACTGCAACCAGCTGCCGGTGCACGAGCGCCACCCGTACGCGGGCGACCTGGTCTACACCGCGTTCTCCGGCTCGCACCAGGACGCGATCAACAAGGGCTTCGCCGCGCTGAACGCCGACGCGGCGGCGGCCGGGGTGCCCGTGGACGACTTCACCTGGGCGGTGCCCTACCTGCCGATCGACCCGAAGGACCTGGGCCGCACCTACGAGGCGGTCATCCGGGTCAACTCGCAGTCCGGCAAGGGCGGCGTCGCGTACATCATGAAGACCGAGCACCAGCTCGACCTGCCGCGCCGCCTCCAGATCGAGTTCTCCGGTGTGGTGCAGCAGGTCACCGACCACGACGGCGGCGAGGTCGAGCCGGGCGCGATGTGGGAGATCTTCGCCCGCAACTACCTGGTCGACCACCAGGTCGACCCGGCCGTGAAGCTGGCCGAGTACACGATCGGCACCGTCGACGGCAAGGTCGAGATCGACGCCCGCGTCGGCTTCGGCGGCGAGACCCGCCAGCTCACCGCTGTCGGCAACGGCCCGATCGACGCGTACGTCAACGCGTTGCAGTCCCTGGGCGTGGCGGTACGCGTGCTCGACTACCACGAGCACGCGCTGTCCTCCGGTGGGGACGCGCAGGCCGCCGCGTACGTGGAGTGCGAGGTGGACGGCCGCACCGTCTGGGGCGTCGGGGTGGACGCGAACATCGTCACCGCCTCGATCAAGGCGGTCACGAGCGCGGTGAACCGCACCCGCGCCTGAGGTGCTTGAGGTGTAAGGAAGGGCCCCTTCTTAACGCATTCTGCATAGGAGGGGGCCCTTCTTAACGCCCGCGCCCGAATGGCCCGAGTGTTAACAAGGGGCCCTTCCTCTACCGGAGGCGTTAAGAAGGGGCCCTTCCTTCCCCCCGCCGGGGGCGGTGGATCAGCACGGCGGCGAGCACCGCGCCGGCCAGCAGCAGCCCCGCGCACCACGCCAGCGCCCCCCGGTACGCGTCGGCAAGCGCGCCCTTCTGCTCGTACCCGGTGCCCGACAGCCCCACCAGCAGCGGCAACGCGGCCACCGCGAGCAGACCACCGGCCCGGGACGCGGCGTTGTTGAAGCCGCTCGCCACCCCGGCGAACCGGTCCGAGACGGCGCCGAGCACAGATGTGGTCAGCGGCGCCACCACGAGCGTGAGCCCGGCGCCGAACAGCGCCACGCCCGGCAGCACGTCCACCCAGTACGACGCACCCGGCCCGACCCGCCGCAACAGCAGCAGACCCACGGCGGCGATCACCGGGCCGACGGTGAGCGGCAGCCGGGGGCCGATGCGGGCCGACAGCGCGCCCGCGCGCGGCGAGCCGACCAGCAGCAGCACAGTCATCGGCACGGTGGCCAGGCCGGTGAGCAGCGCCGACCAGCCGACCACGTTCTGCAGGTAGACGGCGAGGAAGAAGGTGAACCCGCCGAGCGCCGCGTACACGACGACTGTGAAGACGTTCAGCACGGAGAACAGCCGGCTGGAGAACAGCCCGGTGGGCAGCATCGCGGTGTCGCCGCGCCGCCGCTCGACCAGCACGAAGACCACCACGGCGACCACCCCGAGCACCGCCGCGACCAGCACCGCCGGGGAGTCCAGGCCGCGCGCCGGGGCGTCGATGAGCGCGTACGTGACACCGCCGAGCGCGAGCGCGCCGAGCAGCGCGCCCGCCACGTCGAACCGCCGCCGCCCGCCCCCGGTACGCGAGACCTCCTCGTCCCGGCTCTCCGGCACCCAGCGCAGCGCGGCGAGCACCACGCCGACGGCCAGCGGCAGGTTGACGAAGAAGATCCACCGCCAGGAGAGCGTGTCGATCAGCCAGCCGCCGAGCAGTGGACCGAGCGCGGTGGACACACCGGACAGCCCGGACCAGGTGCCGATGGCCCGGCCCCGGTCGTCCGGGTGGAAGCTGGCCTGGAGCACGGACAGCGACCCGGGGGTGAGCAGCGCCCCGCCGGCGCCCTGGAGGAACCGGGCGGCGACGAGCCAGCCGGTGTCCTGGGCCAGCCCGCAGAGCACCGACGCCACAGCGAACCAGACCACGCCGAGCAGGAAGACGCGCCGCCTGCCGAACCGGTCCCCGAGCGCGCCGCCGAGCAGCACGAACGCGGCGAGCATGAGCAGGTAGCCGTTCACGGTCCACTGGAGACCGGCGACTGTGGCGTCCAGTTCGGCGCCGAGCCGCGGCAGCGCGACGTTGACGACAGTGCTGTCCAGGAACACCATGCCGGAGGCGAGGATCGCGGCGAGCAGCGTGCCGCGTCCGGCGGCGGAGCCGGTACGCAGCGCGGGAGCGGGTGCGGTCACGTCTCACCACTCTGCCCGCCGCCCACCGTCGACGCCACGAATCGCGGAAACCGCCGCCGGGTACTGTGCGGACTCGCCCGGAGCACGCAAGCTGGAGAGGTGTCGTCTGTGCGTACGAGATCAGGAGCCCGAGCCGGGCTGGCGGCCGCGCTGAGCGCGGTGCTCGCCCTCGGCGTGGCCGGCTGCGACGTGTCGGTCACCGAGCCGGAGGCGCCGCCCAGTGCCACCGGGAACGTCAACAAGCAGCTCGGTGAGCTGACAGTGGCCACCGCCGGGTCGATGAAGGGCTACAGCCGCTCCCGCTTCCCGCACTGGCGGGATACCGGCAAGAACTGCGACGTCCGCGACAGCGTGCTGCAACGCGACGGCGAGGGCATCAAGCTGTCCGGCTGCAACGTGGTGGGCGGGCGGTGGGAGAGCGTCTACGACGGGGTGGTGCTCAACGATCCGTCGGACGTGGACATCGACCACACCGTGCCGCTGGCCGCCGCGTGGCGTTCGGGCGCGGACGAGTGGGACGACTCGAAGCGCGGCGACTTCGCCAACGACCTGACGCGGCCGCAGCTCATCGCGGTTTCGGCGCGGTCCAACCGGGCAAAGGGTGACCAGGATCCGTCCCAGTGGAAGCCGCCGAACCGGTCGTCCTGGTGTCAGTACGCGGCGGACTGGGTGACGGTCAAGCACTACTGGCGGCTGACTGTGACAAGTGCCGAGAAGGCCGCTCTCACCGACATGCTGGAGGGCTGCACATGGGCGAGCAAACCGTGACCGGGCCGGACGCCACACCGGCGCCGGAGGCAGACGCCGCACCGGCCCCGGAGTCGGCACCGGCGGGTCCGGCCTCGGCCGGGATGACGGCGGACGGCCGGCAGCCGGCGTCCGCGGACGTCGCCGGGGCGGGCATGACCGCCGACGCGGTGCCGGGCGCACCGGCCGGGGGCGCACCGGGCGGACCGGCGGACCGCACCTCGGACATCACCGCAGGTCCGGGCGGGGTCATGACCGACGAGGTGGGCGTGGTGACCGGCGAGTTGACGCTGCGCACCGAGCACGCCGACGGCCGGGTGACGCTGCGGGTGCAGTACAAGGACGCCGACGAGTGGTACGCGGTCACCGGCGGTTCCGCGCCACTGGCCGACCCGGCCGCGCTCGACGCCGTGCACACGATCGCGGTGGGCCTGCTCAACCGCCCCGAGGGCTGACCGACCGACAAGGCGCGCCCCCACCCGGCCCGGGTGGGGGGCGCGCTTCGTCGTGTCAGACGTACGATCCGGGCTCGCTGGGCGCGGAGACCACGCCCGGCTCCTCGCCCTCACCCTCCGGCCGGGTGATCTTCGCGGTCACCTCGTGCGGGCGCAGCTCACCGGCGGCGATCTTCTCGGCCCAGTGGCAGGCCACCCGGCTGGCGCCGATCTGGCGCAGCTCCGGCCGCTCGTCGGCGCAGCGGGTCGGCTGCGCCCACGGGCAGCGGGTGTGGAACCGGCAGCCCGACGGCGGGTTCGCGGGCGACGGCAGGTCGCCGGCGAGGAGGATGCGCTCGCGCCGGTCCTCCACGTCCGGGTCCGGCACCGGCACCGCCGACATCAGCGCCCGGGTGTACGGGTGCAGCGGCTCGGTGTAGAGCCGGTCGCTCGGCGCCTCCTCCACCAGCGCGCCCAGGTACATCACGCCGACGATGTCGGAGATGTGCCGCACCACGGCCAGGTCGTGCGCGATGACCAGGTAGGTCAGGCCGAGGCTGTCCTGGAGTTCGTCGAGCAGGTTCACCACCTGCGCCTGGATCGAGACGTCCAGCGCGGAGACCGGCTCATCGGCGACGATCAGCTCCGGGCCGAGGACCAGCGCGCGGGCGATGCCGATGCGCTGGCGCTGGCCGCCGGAGAACTCGTGCGGGTAGCGGGACAGCGCCCACTTCGGCAGGCCGACCGCGTCGAGCGTCTCGCCGATGATCCGCCGACGGTCGTCCCGGTTCGCGCCGATGCCGTGGGTCTGGAGGCCCTCGGTCAGGATCGACTCGACGTTCTGCCGGGGGTCCAGGCTGGACATCGGGTCCTGGAAGATCATCTGCATCCGGCGGCGCATCGCGCGCAGTTTGCCGGCGGGGAGCGTGGTCAGCTCGACGCCGTCGAACTTCACCTCGCCGCTGGTCGGCGGGTTGAGCTGGAGCAGCGCCCGGCCGAGCGTGGACTTGCCGCAGCCCGACTCGCCCACCAGCCCGTACGTCTTGCCGCGCGGGATGCTCAGGTCGACCCCGTCGACCGCCTTGACGTGCCCGACCGTGCGGTCGAAGATCACGCCCCGGCGGATCGGGAAGTGCACCTTCAGATCGCGGACCTCGACGAGGATGTCGTTGTCGCTCATGGGGTCTCCTCCTCGCGCGGAGCCGGTCCGAAGCCGGGCACGGCGGGCGGGTCGGCCGGCTCGGCCTGGGCCGGCACCGAACCCGGTTCGGCGGTCGTCGGCGCGGTCGTGCGCGCGTCCGCCTCCGGGGTCAGGCCGGGGACCGGCACCGGGTTGACGCAGCGGTAGCTGCGCGCGTCGTGGGTCAGCACCAGCTCCGGCGGCTCGCCCACACACGCGTCGACGCGGCGGGCGCAGCGCGGGGCGAACGCGCAGCCGTCCGGCCAGGGCAGCACGTCGCGCACCGAGCCGGGGATGGGGTTCAGCCGTTCGCCGCGGCCGGCGTCCAGGCGCGGCACCGAACCGAGCAACCCCTCGGTGTACGGGTGCCGGGGCTGGCGGAACAGCGGACGACGGGTGGCCGTCTCCACCACCCGGCCGGCGTAGAGCACGTTGATGGTGTCGCACATGCCGGCCACCACGCCGAGGTCGTGAGTGATCATCACCAGTGCGGTGCCGGAGTCCCGGACCAGGTCCTTGAGTAGCTCCAGAATCTGCGCCTGGATGGTGACGTCGAGCGCGGTGGTCGGCTCGTCGGCGATCAGCAGCCGGGGCTGGCAGGCGACAGCCATGGCGATCAGCGCCCGCTGCCGCATGCCGCCGGAGAGCTGGTGCGGGTACTCCTTGAGCCGCCGCCGCGGGTCCGGGATGCCCACCCGGTCGAGCAGGGCGGCCGCCTCCTTGGTGGCCGCCTCGCCCTTCATGCCCCGGTGCCGGGCCAGCACCTCGGTCACCTGGAGCCCGATCGGGATGACCGGGTTCAGCGAGGACAGCGGGTCCTGGAAGATCATCGCCACGTCCCGGCCGCGGATGTCGCGGCGGGACCGGTCGTCGAGCTGGAGCAGGTCGGTGCCGTCGAAGACCGCCTTGCCGCCCACGCGCAGGCCCGGCTGCTTGGGCAGCAGGCCCATGATGGCCAGCGACGTGACGCTCTTGCCGCAGCCGGACTCGCCGACCAGGCCGACCACCTCGCCGGCGTCGACCGAGAAGGACACCCCGTCCACCGCGTGCACGGTGCGCTGCCCACGACGGGCGAACGTGACGGAGAGGTCGTCCACTTCGAGCAGTGCCATGACTGACTGACCTACTTCCGCAGCTTTGGATCGAGGGCCTCGCGCATCGCCTCACCGAGCAGGGTGAACCCGAGCGCGGTGATGATGATGCCGAGCGCCGGATAGATCGCCAGGCCGGGCCGGATGCCCAGGTACGGCTGCGCGTCGGCGAGCATGACGCCCCACTCCGGGATGGCCGAGTCGGGGTTGCCGAGACCGAGGAAGGACAGCGCGGCCGCCTCGATGATCGCGGTGGCCAGCGTCAGCGTGGCCTGCACGATGACCGGGGCGATCGAGTTCGGCACCACGTGGGTGAGAGCGATCCTGGAGCGCTTCACGCCGAGCGACGTCGCGGCCAGCACGTAGTCGCTGTTGGCCTGCGCGATCATCGAGCCGCGCAGCAGCCGGGCGAAGATCGGCACGGACACCACACCGACGGCGATCATCACGGTGGTGAGGCTGGCGCCGAGCAGCGCCGCGATGCTCACCGCGAGCAGCAGGCTCGGCATGGCCAGCAGCATGTCGATGAAGCGCATCAGGGTGGTGTCGATCCAGCGGCCCCAGCGCCCGCCGAGCCCGGCCGCGGCACCGGCGACGCCGCCGATCAGCGCGCCGACCGCGAGGCCGATCAGGGTGGAGACCACGCCGACGAGCAGCGTCTGCCGGGCGCCGACGATGAGCCGGCTGAACTCGTCCCGGCCCTGGTGGTCGAAGCCGAGCCAGTGGTCGGCGGAGACGCCGGGGATGATGCCCTGGCCGGACTTGACCAGTCCTTCGCGGATGCCGATGGAGTCCGTCGGGCTGTACGGGACGAGGAACGGCCCGATGACGGCGACCAGGACGAAGACCGCCAGGATGATGACGCCGATGACGGCCGCCGGGTTGCGCCGCAGCCGGCGGAACGCCTCCTTCCAGAGGCTCACCCCCTGCTCGTCGTCGCGGGCGGCCAGCTCGGCGAGCCGGTCGATCTTCTCGCGCTTCTTGCCAGTGGTGATGGTCATCGCACCCTCACCCTCGGGTCGATCACGCTGTAGGAGAGGTCGACCAGGAGATTCACCAGCACGTACACCACCGCAATGATCATGATGAAGCCCATCAGCACCGGGTAGTCGCGTTGGCTGATCGACTCGGCGACGAACGCGCCGATGCCGCTGAACGCGAACACGGTCTCGGTGAGCACCGCGCCGGAGAGCAGGAGACCGGTCTGCAGGCCGATCGAGGTGGCCACCGGCAGCATGGCGTTACGCAGCACGTGCCGGCGGCGTACGGTCCGCTCGGTCAGGCCCTTGGCCTCGGCGGTCCGGACGAAGTCCTCGTTGAGCACCTCCAGCACGCTGGCCCGGGTGATCCGGACGATGATCGCGAGCGGGATGCTGGCGAGCGCGATGCCCGGCAGCACGAGGTGCCAGAGCGCGTCGGCGGCGGCGTCCCACTCGCGGGTCATGAGCCCGTCGAGGACGAAGAAGTTGGTGACCCGGGTCGCCCCGATGGTCGGGTCCTGCCGGCCGCTGGAGGGGAACCAGCCCAAGTTCTCCGCGAAGATCGCCTTGAGCACGTACGCCAGGAAGAAGACCGGGATGCAGATGCCGATGAGCGATCCGCCTACCGAGGCGTGGTCGAGGAACCGGCCCCGACGGCGGGCGGCCAGGTAGCCGAGCGGGATGCCGATGCCGACCGCGAGGATCATGGCCATCACGGTCAGCTCGACGGTGCCGGGGAACCGCTCCACGAACTCCGTGGTGACGGCCCGCTTCGTACCGGTCGAGGTGCCCAGGTCGAGCCGGATCATCCGCCGCAGGAAGCGGGCGTACTGGACCAGGATCGGCTCGTCGAGGCCGAGGTTGCGCCGGATGGCGGCGCGCGTCTCGGGCGTGCCCCGTTCTCCGAGGATCGCGGTCTCGGGCCCGCCGGGAAGTCGGTGGAGCCAGATGAACAGCAGGACGGAGAGCCCGAACAGCGTGGGTATCAGCTGTAGCAGGCGTCTGATGATGAACCGGAACACGGGCGCCTCGGAGGGTGTGCGGAGGGGTGCGGGCGGGCGCTGTGGTCACAGCGCCCGCCCGCGTACGGTGCCTTCAGATCACTTGAACTCTGCGGTCGCGTACCGCTCGTCGGTGAGCGGGCTCGCCTTGATCCCGGTCACGTCCTTGCCGAACACGATCGCCGGCGGGGAGTGCGAGATCGGCACGCCCGGCAGGAAGTCCATGATCGTCTTGTTCAGTGCCTTGTACTTCTCCGTACGGGCCGCCGCGTCAGCGGTGGTGTCGGCGTCCTTGAACTGCGCGAAGAGCTGGGGGTTGTTGAAGCCCCACTCGTCCTTCGGGCGGTCGAAGAAGGTGCCGATGAAGTTGTACGCGTCGCCGTAGTCACCGGTCCAGCCGAGGAAGTGCAGGTCGTGCTTGTTGCCGGAGGTGGTGGCGTTGAGGTAGTCCGGGCTCCACTTCAGCGGAATGGCCTGGACGTTGATGCCGACCGCCTTGAGGTCCGCCGAGAGCAGCTCGAAGATGTCCTTCGGGTTCGGCATGTACGGCCGGGTGACCTCGGTCGGGTAGTGGAACTTCAGCGTCAGGTTCGACGCCCCGGCCTCGGCCAGCAGCTGCTTGGCCTTCTCCGGGTTGTAGTCGTACTTGGTGACGTCGCCGTTCCAGCCCTCGACGGTGTCCGGGAAGAAGTTCATCGCGACCTTGGCGCCCGGGGGCAGCTTCGAGTCGACCAGGGCCTGCCGGTTCAGCGCGTGCGCGATGGCCTGCCGGACCTTCAGGTCGGCCAGCTTAGGGTTCCCCTTCTGGTTGATCGCCAGGTAGAGGATGTTGAAGGCGGGCCGGGTGAGGACGTTGAAGCCCTCCTTCTTCAGCGGCTCCACGTCCGCCGGGCCGACCAGGTCGTAGCCCTGGATGTCACCCGAGCGGAGCGCCTGCTTGCGGGCGTTCTCGTCCGAGATCGTCTTGAAGATGATGGTCTTCAGCTTGGCCTTGTCGCCGTAGTAGTCGTCGTTGCGCTCGATGGTGAGCGACTTGTTCGCGATGTCCCACGCCTTGAACTTGAACGGGCCGGTGCCGGTCGGGTGCTCCATCGCGTACGCCGGGTACTTGATGTCCTCGGCCGTGCCGGTCACGTTGCTGGCGTCGTACTGCTCCATCGCCTTGGGGCTCTGGATCGAGAACGACGGCAGCATGAGCGCGGCCGGGATCTTGCTGGAGACCCGGGTGAACGCCAGGTCCACAGTGGTGGCGTCCTTGGCGGTGCAGGACTTGAAGAGGCTCGGCGGCAGGTCCGGGTTCTCGTTCTTGGCGAACCCGCCCATGACGTCCTGCCAGTACGCGGTCACGTCCGGGCTCTGCATGAGGCCCTTGGCGTTGTACCAGCGGTCGAAGTTGGCGCAGACGGCCTCGGCGTTGAAGTCGGTGCCGTCGTGGAACTTGACGCCCGAGCGGAGCTTGAACGTCCAGGTCGTGCCCGCCGCATCCGGCGTCCAGGACTCGGCGAGGCCCGGCGTCACCTTGGTGCCGCCCTCCTCCGGACGGACCAGGGTCTCGAAGACCTGGCGCGCCACGCGCAGCGACTCACCGTCGCTGGCGAAGCTGGGGTCGAGCACCTTCGGGTCTCCGGCGACGCCGAAGACGAGGGTGTCCTTCTTGCTATCTCCGGAGCCACTCTCACGGTCGCTCTCGGCGCAGCCTGCAACCGCGAGGGCCGCGACCGCGATGGCCGCGATTGCGACCTTCGGCCTGGATGCACGCATGGTGCTTCACCTCGTCCTTGGGGGTACGGACAACGTGGTGACAGGGTCACCGATGTGCGCAGACCTTAGCCCTCGGGTGGACGGCGCGGAAACGGGCGGGGGGCGGGTTGGTATCGAATCGTGTCTGTTCCGCAACGAGGCATACGAATCGAAGGAGAATCCCTTGCGCTTCCGATGTTTCGTCGGCTAGAAGGCCGAATTTATTACGTCGATCCGGTCCCGGACGCACGTTCCTGTTAGATCGACGAGCATCCCGTTCCGGCCCGGAGACACGTCCGGCGGGCACCCCGCAGGGCACCCGCCGGAGGCGGCACGACCGGATTCAGACGGCCCGTCGGCCCTCGAAGGCCCGGCCCAGCGTGATCTCGTCGGCGTACTCCAGGTCGCCGCCGACCGGCAGTCCACTCGCGAGCCGGGTCACCGCGATCCCCATCGGCTTGACCATCAGCGCCAGATAGGTGGCGGTTGCCTCGCCCTCGGTGTTCGGGTCGGTGGCGAGGATCAGCTCGCGGACCTCGCCGCCGCCGAGGCGGGTCATCAGCTCACGGATCCGCAGGTTGTCCGGGCCGATGCCCTCCAGCGGATTGATCGCACCGCCGAGCACGTGGTAGCGCCCGCGGAACTCGCCGGTCCGCTCGATCGCCACCACGTCCTTCGGCTCCTCGACCACACAGAGCACCTCGTCGGTACGCCGTGGGTCGCGGCAGATCCGGCACTGCTCCGACTCCGCCACGTTGTAGCAGGTCGTGCAGAACCGGACCAGGTCCTTGACCTTGCGCAGCGCGCCGGCCAGCCGGTTGACGTCGGCCGGATCCGCCGACAGCACGTGGAACGCGATCCGCTGGGCGCTCTTCGGGCCCACGCCCGGCAACCGGCCCAGCTCGTCGATCAGATCCTGGATGGCACCCTCGTACATCTGCCGGCTCAGAACCCGGACAGGCCGAGGCCGCCCATGCCGCCCGCGACCGGGCCCATCTTCTTCTCGGTCAGCTCGCGGGCCGCCTCGGCGGCGTTGTGCACGGCCGCGACCACCAGGTCCTCCAGCGTCTCGACGTCCTCCGGGTCGACCGCCTTCGGGTCGATCTTGATCGCCTTCAGCTCACCGGTACCGGCGACCGTCGCGGTGACCAGGCCCCCGCCGGCGGTGCCGGTCAGCTCCGCCTCGGCCAGCTCGGCCTGGGCCTTGGCGATCTGCTGCTGCATCTTCTGCGCCTGCTTCAGCATCTGCTGCATGTTCGGCTGTCCACCTGGGCGCACGGACCGCTCCTTCTTCCACTCGTCTGCTCGGCCGCGCCCAGCCTAGTCGGGCCACGGCACCGCTGAATCGCGGTCGGCGCGCGCTCAGCGCGCGTCCACCTCGTCGATCTTCTCCGCGCCGAACGTCTCGCGCAGCAGCTGCACCGCCTGCTCCTCGCTCGACTGCCGGGCGGTCCGCTCGTCGATCACGTCGTCCAGCGGCTCGTCGCCCGGGTCGAATCCCTCGTAGGCGGGTGCCGCCGCAGGCGCGCCCCCACCTCGCACCGGGCCGTCGAAGTCCGGGTCGTAGGGCGGCTCGCCCGCCCACTCGGCATCGGCCGTCTTCCGCGCCGGCTGCGCCGCGCGCGGCCCCTTGCCGGGACCACCGCCCGCAGCAGCAGCCGCCGCGGCCGCACGCGCCGCCGCGATCGCGCTGTTCTTCGCCCCCGCCGGCCTCGCCGCAGCGGCAGGCGCCGGCGCCGCCGCGGGTGCCGCAGGCTTGGGTACGACGACAGGCGCGGTAGCGGTAGCCGTGCCCCCGCCCGGACGGGCCGCAGCCGGCCAGTCCTCCCCGTCGCCGCCGCTCGCCGCCGAGGCGGTGCCGGTGGCCGAGGCCGTGCCACCGGGTCGGGCCGGCTCCGGCCAGTCCTCCTCGGTCTGGTCTGCCGCAGGGGTCGCCGTCGAACGGTGCGAGGCGTCGGGCGAACCCGCGCCTGCCCGGCCCGCCGGTCCCCCGGCCTGGCTACCAGTGGCCGGGTTGCCAGTGGCTCGGCTGCCCGTGGCGCTGCCCGAGCCGGACACCGGCTGTCCCGGGGCGCCGCCGACGGCGTCGGTTGCCGGACGTCCGGCGACACCGGAGTCAGGACGGCCTGGCCCGGCGTGGGCCGAACCCGGGCGGCCCGGTCCCGCGTCGGAGCCGGGACGGTTGAGTCCGGAGTCGTAGCCCGGACGGCTCGGTCCCGCATCGGCCGCGTCGGCGTCCGGGCGGCCCTGAGCAGTACCTACCGCCACGGAATCCGGGCGACCGGACCCGGTGTCGGACGCCGGGCCGGACGGGGCGGCCGCCGGGCGGGCCGGGGCGCTCTCGGGCGCGTTGCGGCCCGGTGCGGCGTCGGCCTGCGCGCGGCTCGCACCGGACGGACGGGACGGGCCGCCGAGCGAGGACGCGCCACGCTCGCCCGCCACCTCGCAGCGGATCTGCCAGCGACCGCCCAGTTCCTCGTAGAGCGCGTCGGTCAGCACTGCGGCGTGGTCGGCCATCATCTTCGCCAGCACCGTCGACTTCACGGTCAGCACGAGCGTGTCGCCGTCCAGGTCGCGTACCACCGCGTCCCGCATCAGCGCGGCGATCCGCTTGTTGCTGCGGTTGACCTTGCCGACCACCTCGGGCCACACGCGGCGCACCGCGACCGCGTCGAGCGCGCCGGGATTCGCCGCGCCGGGGCGGGGCGGCTCGGGCGTGGCCGGGTCGGGCATCACAGCGGACGGCGGTACCGGACGTCGGGCAGCGGCGGGAGCATCAGAGGCGGCAGCGGGCGAGCCGGAAGCGGCCGGATCGACGGCGGCTCGCTCGGGAGCGGCCGGGGCGGGGGAAGCAGCCTCCGGGTCGCCTGCCGGCTCCGTCCCGGCGGGAGCCGGACGGGAACCGGGTGCGGCGTTCCGGGCGCCCACCGCAGCGGCGGCAGCGGCACGTGCGGCGGCGGCGCCGGTCGGGGCACCGGCAGCCGCCGGCGTGCCGGCGGAATCCGCGTGGACCGCGGCGGCAGCCGCGCCCGGGGCGGGAGCCGCCGGGCGTACCCCCTGGGTCTGGGTGGGGTGCGCGGGGTCGGCGGCGGCCGGCGGCAGCTCGGCGCCCCCGAGCGTCAGCCGGCGCTCCATCCGCTCCAGGCGCTGGAGCAGGCCGCCGGACGAGTCGTCCGCGCCGGGCAGGAGCATGCGCGCGCAGATCAGTTCCAGCAGCAGCCGGGGCGCCGTGGTGCCGCGCATCTCGACCAGGCCGTTGTGCACGATGTCGGCGCAGCGCGACAGCGTCGCCGGGCCGAGGCGCTGCGCCTGGGCGGCCATCCGCTCGATCTGGTCGGCCGGGCCGTCGATGAGGCCCCTGGCCGCGGCATCAGGCACCTGCTGCAGGACGATCAGGTCGCGGAGGCGTTCCAGCAGGTCGGAGGCGAAGCGGCGTGAGTCGTGCCCGGCCTCGGCGACCCGGTCGACGGTGGCGTACGCGGCGGCACCGTCACCGGCGGCGAGCGCGTCGCACATCTCGTCGATCAGCGCGGCGTCGGTGACACCGAGCAGCGCGGCGGCCCGGGCGTAGCCGACGCCCTCCGGGCCGGCGCCCGCGATGAGCTGGTCGAGCACGGAGAGGCTGTCGCGCATGCTGCCCCCGCCGGCACGCACCACCAGCGGGAAGACCGCCGGCTCGACCTTGACGCCCTCCGCCTCGCAGAGCTGTTCGAGGTAGGGGCGGACCACCTTCGGCGGGAACAGCCGGAACGGGTAGTGGTGGGTCCGCGACTTGATCGTGCCGAGGACCTTCTCCGGTTCGGTGGTGGCGAAGATGAACTTGACGTACTCAGGGGGCTCCTCGACCAGCTTGAGCAGCGCGTTGAAGCCGGCCGACGAGACCATGTGCGCCTCGTCGATGATGTAGATCTTGAAGCGGCTGCGGGCCGGGGCAAAGAACGCCTTCTCGCGCAGCTCACGGGCGTCGTCGACACCACCGTGGCTGGCCGCGTCGATCTCGATGACGTCGATCGAGCCGCCGCCGTCGGGAGCCAGCCCGCGGCACGAGTCACACTGCCCGCACGGCTCGGGGGTGGGGCCCTGCTCGCAGTTGAGGGAGCGGGCCAGGATCCGGGCGCTGGAGGTCTTGCCGCAGCCCCGCGGACCGGAGAAGAGGTAGGCGTGGTTGAGCCGCCCGCTGCGCAGCGCCTGCGACAGCGGCTCGGTGACCTGCTCCTGGCCGATCATCTCGGCAAACGTCCGCGGCCGGTACTTGCGGTAAAGGGCCAGTGCCACCCGTCCCGCCTCCTCTCGACCGAGCCATTCTGCGCCGGTCGGCCCCGGGTGACCACCCACCACCCCGTGACCCGACCCGCAGCGACGTTACCCGGCCCGGGAGACAGAAAGGCCTCCCGTGCACCCGGCAGAGCTCGCTTATCCTTGCTGCCTTCCGGCCCTGGGGAGGTTCACGAGGTACCGCCGCACGGGAGGTGACGCCAAGCCTACCCGAAGGATTGTGGATCTTCCGGGAGGGTGGGGTGGCCCGCCGTCGGGAGACCTGTATCCTGGCTCGCGGAGGATTCGCCTAGAGGCCTAGGGCGCACGCTTGGAAAGCGTGTTGGGTTCACACCCTCACGAGTTCGAATCTCGTATCCTCCGCTCGCAGACGACAGGGCCGGTTCCCGCAGGGGGACTGGCCCTGAGTCGTACTCCGCGGCGCCCCTCACCGGCCGCCCAACTGGTCCCGCCGCCGCTTCAGATAAGCCGTCTCCGCGCTGTTCCCCGCCAGCTCGATCGCCCTGTCGTACGCCGCCCGCGCCTCCCCGCCCCTTCCCATCCGGCGCAATAACTCGGCGCGCGTCGCGTGGTACGCGTGATAGCCCTCCAGCGGCAACCCGTCCACCTCGGCGAGCGCCACCTGCGGCCCGTCCAGTTCGGCGACCGCCACCGCCCGGTTGAGCCGCACGATCGGCGACGGGTCGACGCGTACCAGATGGTCGTAGAGCGCGGCGATCTGCGCCCAGTCGGTGTCCCGCGCGTCGCGGGCGTCGGTGTGGACGGCGTTTATGGCGGCGAGGATCTGATAGCGGCCCGGCGGCCGTCCGGCGGCGATGCACGCGCGGACCAGGGCGTGCCCCTCGGCGATGAGTTCGCGGTCCCAGGCGCTGCGGTCCTGCTCGGCGAGGACGACGAGTTCGCCCGTCGCGGAGACCCGGGCGGGCCGGCGGGCCTCGGTGAGCAGCATCAGCGCCAAAAGCCCGGTGGCCTCGTGGTCGTCGGGAATCAGCGTACGGACCAGCCGGGTGAGCCGGATCGCCTCGGCGGTCAGGTCGGCGCGGACCGCCTCCTTGCCCGGATCGGAGGCGAGATAGCCCTCGTTGAAGATCAGGTAGAGAACGGCGAGCACGCCGGTGACCCGGGCCGGGAGGTCCTCGCGGGACGGCACCCGGTACGGGATCCCGGCCGCCTTGATCTTCGTCTTGGCCCGGGTGATCCGCCTGCTCATGGCGGCCTCCTGAACCAGGTAGGCCCGCGCGATCTCGGGCACGGTGAGCCCGCCGACCAGGCGCAGCGTCAGCGCCACCCGCGCCTCCATGGCCAGCGCCGGGTGGCAGCAGGTGAAGATCAGGCGGAGCCGGTCGTCGTCGATGGCACCGAGCGGTTCCGGCACGTCGGCCAGCATCAGCGCCTCCCGGTGCTTGTCCTCCCGCCGGCTCTCGCGCCGGATCCGGTCGACGGCCCTGCGGTACGCGGTGGTGGTGAGCCACGCGCCGGGATTCGGCGGTACGCCGTCGGCCGACCACCGCTCGACGGCGGCGGCGAACGCCTCGGCTGTCATCTCCTCTGCGACGTCGAGATCGCCGATGCGCCGGGCGAGCGTGGCAACCACCCGGGCCCACTCCTCGCGGTGGACCCGGGTGAGCGCCTCGCCGACGTCGCTCACGCGCCCAGGAACGGCCGCAGCTCGACCCGCCTGTTGCACCGCTGCGACGCCAGCGCGGCGAGCGGCAGCGCCACGTCGAAGTCCGGCGCCTCGATGATCCAGAACCCGCCGACGTACTCCTTCGTCTCCACGTAGGGCCCGTCGGTGAGCAGCGGACTGCCACCCCGCGCGTCCACGACCGTGGCCGTCTCCGGCGCCGCGAGCCCACCGGCGAAGACCCAGTGGCCGTCGGCTCGCAACCGCTCGTTGAACTCACCGATCGCGGCCATCTCCGCGTCGGTGGCCGAGCCGGTCGTGTCGTCGAGTACGGAGATCAGGTACTGCGCCATCGGTTCCTCTTTCACTCTCGCCGGCCGCGGGCCGGGCCGCCGTCACCCCGGCTACGAACGCCGCCACCCCGATCCGACAGCCCCCGACGAGGTCGATCACGCAATTCTCGTACGTGGCACGTCAAAGCTCTCGTCCTAGTCATGGCCGGTTATGCATTGCGTGCATAACCGACAGTCACTGAGCAGATTGAATAAGTGAGTGATCGCGGCATCGAGGCCAAGCAGGTGTGCGCGTTGCGGCGCCAACCTGGCTGCCGACAACGGCTCGGGACGGTGCGCTCCCTGTCAACGAGCGGAGCGGGACCGCATCGTCGCTGCTCCCGACGTTCCACCCAGCTTCTGGTCCCATGAACCGCTTCGCCATGCGCTTGCGGATCGGCACCTCGGTCGCGTTGTCCGCGCCTACCGTCACCATCCCTATCACGGGCGACAGCCGCTGCCCCAAACCACTGTCGCCGGCTGGTTCGGGATTACGCAGGCGCAACTGAGCCGCATCGAGAACGGACCGGAGGTGGTGCACCTCGACCGACTGGCGCATTGGGCCCGCGTGCTGCGGATACCCGCGCACACCTTGTGGTTCCGACTACCGGCCGCACCAGGCGACACCCCGCTGCCGGCCGATGTCGTGGAGGTGGGTCCTCAACTGATCCGCGCACTCCGGTCCGCAGATCGTCAGGTCGGCGGCAAGAACCTCTACAGCACCGTACTGACGCACCTTGCCGCCTTCTCCGGGCCGGCGGGTCCTCCTGCCATGTCCCCACAGGTACTCATGGCGACCGCCACCCTGCGCGAGATGGCCGGTTGGATGGCGCACGATTCCGGGGACAGCACGACGAGTAGACGACATTTCCTTGCCGCCTTGGCGCTCGCCGTCGACAGCAGAGACGCGCTGCTGGTGGCGCAGGTGCACGGAAGCCTGAGCCACCTCGCCTGCCACGGCGGAAACGCGGAGGCCGCGATCTCACATGCCAGGGACGGGCTCGGGGCTGTCGCTCAAGTGGAGGCCGGTGCTCTGGCACGCGCCCGTCTTCTCGCCTTGCAGGCACGCGGCCTCGCCGCAGCGGGTCTCACCGCCGACTGCCGTGCTTCCCTTCAGCGGGCTGAGTCCGCCTTCGCGGAGGCGGCACCTGCACCCACCGAATGGCTGAGTCCATTCGACCGCACCTCGTTCGATATCGAGTCGGCGCGCTGCCTGCTTCGCCTCGGTGACGTCACGGCCGCTCTTCGTATTCTCAACGGCAACGTCGCCGAGCGGCCGGGCGGCCGGGTGCGGAGTCAGGCGCTCGCCCGGATGCTCCTGGCCACCGCGCTCGTCGGGCAGGCCCGGATCGAGGAGGCGTGCGACCTGACGCACCAGACCGTCGAACTCACCCACGGGCTGGTGTCGGCCGTTGTCCTCGACCAGCTCAGACATCTCGCACTGCTGCTGCGGTCGCATGCCGCCCGGTGCTCGGACGTGCCACAGCTTCTGGACCGGCTTCGCGACGCCATCTGGGAGCGGAGATGGGTGGCGCTGCCGCTGCCGACGGCGTGAGGACGGCCGACAATCGTCGGTATGGCCGACGAGCGTCCCCTGTACGAGCGAGATCCGGCAGCCTGGCAGGTCCACCTCGCCGAGGGCAACGCGCGGCAGCCCCGGAAGCGGGTGGGAGCTGACGTACTGCTGCGCAACGGTGACGGCGACATCCTGTTGGTAGATCCGCGCTACAAGCCCGACTGGGACCTGCCGGGCGGCATGGCCGAGGCGAACGAGCCGCCGCACCTGGCCGCCGAGCGGGAGCTACGCGAGGAGTTGAGTCTCGAACTGCGCGTCGGACCGTTGCTGGTCGTGGACTGGGTGGCACCGCACGGCCCCTGGGACGACAGCTTGATGTTCATCTTCGACGGCGGCGCACTGCCTCCCGCCGAGCCGTTGAAACCGGCTGACGGCGAACTGGCCGACGCACGATTCGTTGCGTTCGATGATGCGCAGGCGCTGCTTCGCCCGTACGTTTGGCATCGGCTGCGTCACGCGGTGGCCGCGCTGAGCGACGGACGCCCGAGGTACCTGACCAACGGAACCACCTGAGACCCTCGTACACATGTTCCATCCACAGCCTGTGGACGCCGAGAGGACCGGATGAGTTACCAGCTCAGCGCCGTGGTCGCCGACGTCGAGCTGCTTCGCGAGCAGACCGCCGACCTGGACCACGCGGTGCTCGCCGCGCTCCGCCAGGACTTCGCGCTGCTGCCGGTCACCCCGCAACTCGTGCAGGAACTGACCGGCGGCCTGCCGGACTACGCCACCGACGAGCCGCACGCCGAGCGCCCGTTCCGGCTGGTGCTGTCACCGCCCTTGGCGGAGGTGCTGGCCTGCTGGTCGAGGATCAGCCCGGTGGCGTACCTGGAGGCGGAGTTCGCGGGCGGCCTGGGCCACCAGTCGGCGGTGGTCTGGCTGGGCGGCGAGGTGAGCTGGGGCCCGCGGTACGACGCCGCGCTGGACCGGCCGCGTACCGAGTGGCCGATCAACACGGCGCTGGCCCGGCTGGGCGCGGAGCCGGGCGCGTGGATCGACCCGTTCGCCGGGCTGGGCCTGCACCTCGAGCGCGACACGGACGGCTGGCTGGCGCACGGCCGCCGCGGACTGTCCGCCGACTACTGGGACGACCTGGCTGAAGAGTGGGAACTACGCCAATCCGACCAGCACCAGCAACCTCATCGCCCTGGCCCCGTTGGTGACTGGGGGATTGCATGAAGCTACGACAATTCGGCTTTATTGCCGCGATGCTTGCTGCCGCGTCCGCAGCCGGCAGCGGCGTTCATCCACAGTGGCCCACCCGCCCGGTCGGCGCCGCCCAGGTGGTCAGCCTGGAAGGCCTGCGCAACGCGGAGTTCGGCGACACCGAGGCGGCCCTGACCCGGCGCGGCGTGCTGCGCGCCGACGAGGAGGCATGCGGACCCGCGCTTGTGGGGCACGGCTCGGTCAGCCCGATCTTCGTCGACGACCGGCTCGTCCTGCTGTGGCTCGACGACCCGATGAGCACGCCCGAGGGCATCAGCGCCGGCACGCCGGTCGGCGAGGTCCGCGCCGCGTATCCCGGCGCCGTCGACCTGCCGGCACCGCCCGGCAGTCACCGCTTCGCCGGGCTGCTCGCCCGCGAGGGCGACCGCGCGTACCTGTTCCTGCACGACGGCGTCACCGTCCGCGAGATCATCGCCGGGTACGCGGACTGGGCCCGTCGCCTCTTCGACGAGGGCTACGGCCCCTGCTGACGCTCGGCAGCGACCGCCGGGCACAGCCCTCCACCCGGCCGCTTCCGGCGCCTCGGCTCAACGACCCACGCTCGACCAATGGGACGATTTATCAGGTCTGCCGCTTATCGAATAGCGAAGCCCTGAGCTCTGACGCCGGTACGGCCTGATTGGATGATTCTCTGCGCTTCATTTTCATGTGATAATGGCCGCATTGGTGCCCATGACGGGGCCATCTCGATGTCCGCCTACGTGTCGCGCACCGTGATCTGGGGAGGCCATGGACCAGCCCGTCGTTCCAGCCCTCATTCCCGCAGTCATGGCACTCGTAGGGCTGATCGCGGGTCTTGTCGCGCCGATGATTGCGGGGTCGGGAGAGAGTCGACGGCGAAGGAGGGAGGACCAGCGTGCGAGATGTGACGAGATACTGGGACTGTTCGAGGACATCAGCGTCTATCGCGCCTTGACCGAATCGGAATCGGCGGTACGTCGTCGGTTGGTGCTGTCGGCCGCGCGATTGAAGGACCAGGCAGCCCGCGAGGCATGCCTCAGCCTCGCCAATGCGGTGGCGAGATCAGACGCCGACGAGGAAGACATCCTGCGGCAATGGACGGTCATGATCCGAGAGGTCTCCCGCGTCTATCGTTCACATCTTTGAGGACAGCGACATGGCAAATCATGGGGGCAGGGGCAACGAGGATCTTCGGCTCACCGAGGAATTGATGGGGAAAACCGGCCCCGCCACGTCCAAGTCGTCGAACGCTTTGCGACGGAGCCAGTATCTGGTGGGGCCGCCGGAGGCGAACCGGCGCTCCGAGCTGGAACGTACGTTACGCGAGGCCTCGAAGATCTCGATATGCGGAATCGCCAGCCGGAGCGTAGTACTGGCGATGTCAACAGTTGCCGCGGAGGTACGCAAGAGCGAAAAGGACTTCCCGTGGGACAGCCTGCATTACGTCACACCGACGCCGTCAATGATTCTCACCGGGCGCAGCGGAGTCGGGCTCGGGCCGGTCGTACGGGACTGGCAGGCGGCCGTGGACACGATCCGAAACTGCGCTCGTCAGCAGGCGCGGGCGGTCCCCGCCGCCGCTGCCAGGCGGAGCAAAGCATTGCAGTTGCTGGGGATGCGTCACTATTTCTTGGAAATGCTGATGCACGTCACCGTCCGCAGTACAGGCCGTAAAGAGTTCTGGTTGACAATAGGGGCCGGCCATCAGAGCAACGACCTTCCCCTTCTGGTGGTCGAGGAGACGGACGACAACTATCCCATTCTAGATGACATGCACAGCCGATTGATCGAAGGCTGCGAAGAGCTGGCGATCCGGCAGGTGCGCTGTGACCTGATCGAAGCGAGCGATGTGAACGGCCCCCCACCGCCGGGAGGCTGGCACGACGAGAAGACGCCTTACCTCGTCGTACACGGCCTCGAGCCGTACGGGACCGGCGGGCAGGCCCGTCCCGCCTGCATGCCAGTGGCGGCCGTGATGATCCGCGCGAACACCAACCGCGGCCCGGTCGTCATGCTCAGGCAGCGCAACGAGTTCTCGGACACCGACTCCTTCGGAAAATACTCGCTCATCACCAGCAGGCTCCTTGAGGAGGACCTGGCTACCGCACTGGGAGTTCCGGTATTCGCCGACCGGCACGTGGATGCCGCCACCGACGCGATGTGGCAGGCAACCAGAACCGATGGCCCGCTCGGGGTCCCGGTGAAGGCGTTCATACGCGCAGCGCAGCGGGAGTTGTTCATCTGCTGCGGCCTCGATGCCCCGGAGAGCCGATTCCAGTTCCACGGATACCAGGTCGTTTCCACGGCGGACGGCTCACAACTCGGCTTCGCCGTGTTCGAGTTGGTGCTCAACCGGCATGAGCCTTTCGACGAACTCGTCGCAGCCGAGGACTGGGACCGGGAGGAGAACCTCCTCGTGGTCAGCCAGTCCGACCTGTACACCGAGGCGTATACTGATCGTTTGAATCGTCTGTTGACGCAGCGCGAGGGATGGTTCCGCACCACCATTCTGGCTCGCCCAATTGCCGCCAGTCACTGACCACGCCGACCTATCCGAAAATACAAGCCAACGAAACAGATCGATATTCTTCGAGCGAGGACCGATGTGGCTTCGAGATGAGGCGTCGACGATTCGACGCCGGGCACCGAATGATCTTCCCCAAGCAGTGATCGGTCTCGTCATGGTGCCCGCCGACGACCCGGAGCTGGTACTGGTCGGCATTCGGAGCAGTGAGGGGAACGTCCGCCATCCAGGAGTCGTGAGCATCCCCACCATGCGCGTGCCGGCAGAGTGGGCGATCCAGGAGACCGGAGTCATCAGGAGCGGCGAGACGAGGCAACTCGAAGGAGCGGAGGGCACCTTCGGCAGGACGCGGTCGACGTCGACAGCAGCCGGCTACGCCGTCGAAGCCCTCCTCTCGAAGAAAGTCCTCGACGGCTCCCTCCTCGACACCGGCTACACATCCGGGCGATGCGCCTTCCGGCTGGCGATGCGAAGCGACGTCGACGACCCGACCGGCCAGGACGGGAGCATCGAAGACACTCTGATGCTCACCGTCCTGGCAATCTGCGACTTCGGTGCCGATGCGCTGCGCGGCCGCAGTCACAGTTATTCCCAGCTCGAGTTCGTCAGGTCGTCGGATCTGGTGAAGGCCTGGCGACAACGGGACGGCCAACTGCTGTTCCCGGCGGCCAACCCGCTCGAGGTGTGCATTCGCGGACTCTGCGTCGAGTCAGCGGTACGGCTGCTCGACTCGCCTGCGGTGATACGCGCCATGAGCGCGACAGGCTTCGGGCCCGGCGTGCGGTGACAGGCGCGGCGACGCTGGCCGCACCGACGGCTCCTTCGTGACGGGATGCGAGAACGCCCGGTGCGATCCTCGCGGATCGACCCGGGCGTTCTCGCATTTCACGAGCGGTGGCGGCGGGATTTGAACCCGCGGAGGGCGTAAACCCTCACACGCTTTCGAGGCGTGCTCCTTAGGCCACTCGGACACGCCACCGCCGACGAGGGTACAGGACCGCCGGCTTGGACGCCGAACCGGTATCCCTCGGCCCGGCCTGGCAGGATCTTTGCCATGAGTACGCACATCGGCGCTGAGCCGGGAGAGATCGCCGAGCGGGTCCTGATGCCGGGCGACCCGCTGCGGGCCAAGTGGATCGCGGAGACCTACCTGGAGGGGGCCCGCTGCTACACGACGGTGCGCGGCATGCTGGGCTTCACCGGCCGGTGGAACGGTGTCGACGTGTCCGTCCAGGGCTCCGGCATGGGCATGCCGTCCGCCTCGATCTACGCCCACGAGCTGGTCAACGAGTACGGCGTGAAGTCGCTGATCCGGGTCGGCTCCTGCGGTGCCCTGACCGAGGATCTGCAACTGCGGGACGTGGTGGCGGCGATCGGCTCGTCCACCGACTCGAACATGAACCGGATGCGCTTCGACGGGCTGATCGACTACGCCCCGGTGGCCGACTTCGGGCTGCTGCGCACCTCGGTCGAGGTGGCCGAGCGGCGCGGCATCAGCATGCGGGTGGGGCCGATCCTGGCGGCGGACGCCTTCTACACGGACCGGCCCGACCTGTACGACAGGCTGGCCGACTACGGCGTGCTGGCGGTGGAGATGGAGTCGGCGGCGCTCTACACGATCGCGGCGCGCTTCAAGGCCCGCGCGTTGACCATCCTGACCGTCAGCGACCACATCAAGACCGGCGAGAAGACCACGTCGCAGGAGCGTGAGCAGACGTTCGGCCAGATGGTCGAGATCGCGCTGGACACCATCATCGCCTGACCTGAACGATCCTGGACCGCCTCGTCGCCGCAAGGCGGCGGGGCGGTTCGCGTTACCCGGGTCACAAAAATAAATACGACCGGTCGTGCTTGTTTCCCCTAGGCTGATCGCATGACCTCCGACGGCCGCGTCGCCCGCGGCGACCGCACCCGCACCGCGGTGCTGGACACCGCAGTGGCGCTGGCGACCGAGGTCGGCCTGCACGGCCTGTCCCTGGCCCAGCTCGCCGACCGGCTGGAGGTGAGCAAGTCCGGCCTCTTCGCGCACTGGCGCTCCAAGGAGGCACTGCAACTCGCCACAGTCGACCGGGCCGTGGCGCAGTGGCAGGAACGGATCGTCGCCCCCGCTCTGAGCGCGCCACGAGGCGTACGCCGGCTGCGCGCGCTGCACGAGGCCCGGATCGACTTCTACGCCGCCCGGGTGCTGCCCGGCGGCTGCTTCTTCGCCAACACCGAGTTCGAGTACAACGCCCGCCCCGGCCCGGTCCGGGACCGGCTCGCCGAGGCGTTCGCCAGGTGGACCGCACTGCTGGAGCGCCTCGTGCAGGAGGCGGTCGACCTCGGCGAACTCCCCGCCGACCTGGACGTGCCGCTGCTCGCGTACGAGATCGACGCGCTGGGGATCAGCGCGGTGATGCGGTCCCGGCTGCTCGACCCGGACGCCACCTACCGGCACGCCCGCCAGGGCCTGCTGACCCGGCTGCGGGCGCTCTGCCCGGATCCGACCCTGCTACCGGAAGGCCAGTCATGAGCCACGCCACCGCTGACCGGCAGGTCGCCGAGTTCGGGCACGTCGAGCACGTGCCGGTGCACTTCGACGACCTCGACGCCATGGGCATCCTGCACAACGCCCGCTACGCCGTGCTGCTGGAACGCGCCCTGACGCCCTACTGGGCCGAGCGCGGCGTCGCCTTCCGGGGCGACGTGCACGCCACCCCCGACGTGTTCCACGCGGTCCGTGAGTTCACCATCACCTACCAGGCGCCGGTCGTCGGCGTCGGCACGGTGGCTGTGCACTTCTGGCTCGAACACTTCGGCACCAGCAGCGCCCGCTACGCCTTCGAGTTCCGCTCGGTGGACGGCGCGACCGTGCACGCCACCGGCACCCGGTCGATCGTCCGGCTGGACCCGGCCACGCTGCGCCCGACCGCCTGGACCGAGGTCGGCCGAGCGGTCGCCGCGACGCTGCTGCGCCCCGCCCCGGCCGACGCCTGAGACCTGGCGGTCAGCGGAAGAAGGCGCGCAGCAACGTCGCGCTCTCGCGTTCCAGCACGCCGCCGTACACCTCGGGGCGGTGCGTGACGCGGCGGTCGCGCAGCACGTCCCAGAGCGACCCGACCGCGCCGGTCTTCGGTTCCCAGGCGCCGAACACGACCGTCGAGACGCGCGCCAGCGCGATCGCCCCGGCGCACATGGTGCACGGTTCCAGCGTCACCACGAGCGTGCAGTCGTCCAGCCGCCAGCGGCCCAGCCGCTGCGCGGCCCGGCGCAACGCCAGCACCTCGGCGTGCGCGGTCGGGTCGCCGGTCAGCTCCCGCTCGTTGCGGCCGATCGCCAGTTCGGTGCCGTCGGGGCCGTAGAGCACCGCGCCGACCGGCACGTCGTCGGCGTCGCGGTCGGCGGCCGGCCCGTCCGGGCCGGTCACCGCGACCTCCAGGGCCCGGCGCATCCACAGCTCGTGCCGCTGCCGGCGGCCGATCGCGCCCGGGTCGGCGAGCGCCTCGTCGGCGCCCGGACCGACGCGCCCGGCCCGGCCGGGGGTGGGCTGCCCCGGGCGTACGGTCTCCAGCGCCGGATCTGTCGCGTCGGCCGGTTCGGCGGCGCCGGGCGTCAGGGACTCCCCGGGCTCAGACCTCACGCAGCTCCTCGACCTCGTCCGCGCAGCCGAGCACCTGGCAGATCTCGGCTGTCACGTCGGCCGGCATGGAGCCCTCGTGCGCGCAGAGCGCCAGCAGCTTCTGCGCCGGGATGCCCAGGTCGGCGAGGAGGTCGGCGTCACCGACCGGGTCCGCCTCCGGGTCGACAGCGGGTTGCTCGGTGTCGTCGTCGCCGGCGGAGGCGCGCGGCTCGTCGACATCCTCCAGCCCGGTCACCGAGGTCTTCAGGTCACCGACGAGCAGCGCGCCGAGCCGGGACTCCTCCGCGTACGCCGAGTCCGAGCCGAAGACCCGCAGGTCCTCCCCCTCGTCCAGGCGCAGGATGACCAGGTACGTGTCGTCGGCCTCGACGAACAGCAGCGAGAGGTCGGCGTCCGGCTCGACGTCGCGCAGCCGGTCGGCGACCTCCTCGATGTCGGTGACGCCCCGCAGGCTCACCTCACCGGCGGTCCAGCCGCCGTCGACGCGCGCCACGGCAGCAGCGAAGTACGACACGGTCCCCCCAAATCAGCCTCGGCAGCACGCCGACACGTCACGCGATGCACGTTAACCGGTCGGGTCGGCAGGCGAGCGGTCAACGCCCCGTATGGGCCGGCCGTTCCTGAAGAGAAAGCCGGTCAGCCGACGACGCGCCGGCGGGTGGCGATGAGTTGGCGCAGCCGCTCGGTGCGGGCCCGCTGCGGCCGCTGGCGCTGCTGTACCGCACGGGCACCGGCCAACTCGGCGAGGAGTTGCAGGCGTCGGCGGCTCCGATCGGGGTCGAGCCGCGGCGGTGTGGTCCAGGCCATACCGCGAGCGTGGACCGTCCTCAGGCGTACGTCAAGGTGGCCTTCGCTACGCAGTGAAACCGGCACCGAAGGTCACCAGAGCGGCCAGTCCCCGGTCTGCGCCCACCGCATCGCGACTATCGCTGCGGCGATGCTCCAGCCACCCGCGGTGACGATCGCCACGCCCGTCGCCACCCCCCGGTCGCCGTGGCGGACCAGCACCGCGGCGGCCAGCCAGGCCAGGCCGCCGGCCAGCAGCGTCCACCAGGCGTAACCGGCGACGCCGCCGCCGACCAGCCCGAACAACAGCAACCAGGCGAACGCGACCAGCGCACCGACAGCGACGCCGGCACCGGTGATCGGGTACGGCTCGCGGTAGCTGGGCCGCATCGACGTGCTCGACGGGAACAGCCCCGAGGGCGTACGTGGTGGCGGGAACGCCCCCGGACCGGTCCCCTCGGGTCCGCCGTGCCACCCGTGCGTCACCGCCGCCCCCTTTCCCGGACCGTCCGTCCCGCGTTCGGCTTTCGTCCCTACGGTAGTGGTCTGTCAGGATGACCGGATGCGCTCGCCATCGATCGGACGCCGCACGCGGCCGGCGTACCCGGTCCTGCTGCTCGTCGCGGCGCTCGCCGCCGGGTGCGGCGCCCCTACCGGGCGCGCCGACAGGTGGCAGGAACCGAGTCCGATCGCGACGGCGGCGCAGCCCGCCGACCCGGCCCCGCCGGTCGCCTCCTCGTCCGCCGCGCCGTCGCGCACCGACGTGAAGCGGGTCTTCCCGGTACGGGCCGGCAACGTCGACTACCACCCGACGCACGGCGGCTACCCGGGCACCGACGTGTTCGCCGACTGCGGGGAACCGGTGGTGGCGGTGACCGACGGCGTCGTGCTGGAGGTGAGCCGCGTCGACCGGTTCGACAAGCGCGGGCCGCTGGGCCCGGACAACGGTGGGCTCTCCGTCTCGCTGCTCGGCGACGACGGGGTGCGCTACTACGGCTCGCACCTGAGCGCGATCACCGCGGGTGTCGACGCCGGGGTACGGGTGCGTGCCGGGCAGCAGCTCGGCGAGGTGGGCCGTACGGGCAACGCCAACAACGTCTGCCACCTGCACTTCGGGCTCTCCCCGAAGTGCACCGGCGCCGACGACTGGTGGATCCGCCGGGGCGTGGTCTGGCCGGCGCCGTACCTGAACTCGTGGCGCAAGGGCGGCAACCGCTCGCCGGTCACCGAGGTCACCGCCTGGCAGCGCAAGCACGGCTGCCCGGCCGCGCCCGGCCGGTCCACCCGCAGCGGCTGACCGACTCGCGGTTGCGGGGCCACGCGGCGGACGGCGTATGCGCGTAGGTTCCAGGACATGAGTGCCCGGGATCCCCTCGCCGACCTGCGCCGGATCGCGTTCCTGCTGGAACGGGCGAACGAGGCCACGTACCGGGTCCGGGCATTCCGGTCGGCGGCGAAGACGCTCGGCGCGCTGCCCGCCGCCGAGGTGGCCGAGCGGGCCCGCACCGGCAAGCTGACCGAGCTGTCCGGCGTCGGTGACGTCACCGCCCGCTGCGTGGCCGAGTCGCTGGCCGGCGAGGAGCCGGTCTACCTGCGCCGGTTGCTGGCGACGGAGGGCACCGACCTGGACGAGGCGGCGGCGAAGCTGCGGGACGCGCTGCGCGGCGACTGCCACACCCACTCGGACTGCTCCGACGGCGGCTCACCGATCGAGGAGATGGCGCTGGCGGCGGTCGAGCTGGGCCACGAGTACATGGTGCTCACCGACCACTCGCCGCGGCTGACTGTGGCCCGGGGCCTGACCGCGGAGCGGCTGCGCAAGCAGCTCGACCACGTCGCCGCCGTCAACGAGGCGCTGCCGAAGGGCTTCCGGATCCTCACCGGCATCGAGGTGGACATCCTCGCCGACGGCTCGCTCGACCAGGACGAGAAGCTGCTGGCGCGCCTCGACGTGGTGGTCGGTTCGGTGCACAGCGGCCTCAACGACGACCGGGCGAAGATGACCCGCCGGATGCTGACCGCGATCGCGAACCCGCACCTGGACATCCTCGGCCACTGCACCGGCCGGATGGTCTCCTCCCGGCCCGCCGGGGTGACCGGGCCGGGCGACCGGGGGCACCGGGCGCGTACCCGCAAGGAGAGCGAGTTCGACGCGGACGCCGTCTTCGCCGCCTGTGCCGAGCACGACGTGGCCGTCGAGATCAACTCCCGGCCGGAGCGGCAGGACCCGCCGAAGCGGCTGATCCGCCTCGCGCTGGAGGCCGGGTGCCGGTTCGCCATCGACACCGACGCGCACGCGCCGGGCCAGCTCGACTGGCAGCGCTTCGGCTGCGAGCGTGCCGCGCTGTGCGGCGTACCGGCGAAGCGGGTGGTGAACACCTGGACGGCCGACCGCCTGGTGAAGTGGACGGCCGGCCGTAGCTGAACGTCAGCCCCGGGTGGCCGGCTCGGCGGCGCGGACTGCGGGCGCCACCGCCTCCGGGCGTGGGCGACGCCGCCCGAACAGGCCCTGGGCGACCGCCACGCCGACGAGCACCACGAACGCGCCGACCGGCTGGTGCCAGTTCATCCGCTCGCCGAGCACCACCGCGCCGACGAGCACCGCGAACACCGGGATCAGGTACGTCACGGTGGACGCCGTGCTCGCCCCGGCCAGCCGGATGTTGCGCATGTTGATCACGAAGGCGAGCCCGGTGCCGAGCGCGCCGAGCGCCAGCACGCTCGCGATCACGCGCGGGGAGAGGCCGGTCGGCGACGGCGGCGTGCCGACGAACGGCGCGACGAGCGCGAGCTGCGCGGTCGCCACCAGCAGCTGGGCGGCCGACAGCGACAGCCCGGAGTACGCGCTGCCCGCGACGAACTTCTTCTGGTACGGGATGGCCAGCCCGTAGCAGGCCGCCGCGCCGAAGCACATGAGCTGGCCGACGAAGTGGGCGCCGCCCACGCCCTCCCAGACGCCGAGCACCACGAGCACGCCGGCGAAGCCCAGCCCCAGCCCGACCGCACGCCGGACGGTCAGCCGCTCGGTGCGGAACACCAGCACCGCCAGCGGCAGCACGATCAGCGGCGTGGTGGCGTTCCAGATGCCCGCGAGCATCGACTCGACCCGCTGCTCGCCGTAGCCGAACAGCGTGAACGGCACCGCGACGCCGAACGCGGCCACCACGAGCATGTGCGCCCAGACCCGGGGGTCGCGGGGCAGCCGGTCGCGCAGCACGGCGAGCACCACGAGCAGCGTCAGCGCACCGGTGGCCACCCGGTAGAGGGTGAGGTGCACGGGGTGCAGCTCGGTGACACCGACCTTGATGAACAGGAAGCTGGAGCCCCAGATGGCGGCGAGCGCGACGAACCCGGGCAGCCAGCTCCGCGCCGGCGCGCGGTCAGGAGTGATCTCGACGTTCACCCCTGACACTCTGCCGCAGAGGTACGACGAAGTCGCGCGGTATTCCGGATGCGGGGTCACGTAGGGTCGCCTCGTGGGACGAATCGATGACCTCGCCAACCGGTACGTGGCCGAGTGGGCCCCGCTGAGCCCGACCGGCGCCACCTACGTCGGCATCGCCGGCTACGACGACCAGCTCGACGACCTGTCGCCCGAGGGTTACGCGGCGCGCGCCGACCTGGCCCGCCGCACGCTCGGCGAACTCGACGTGACCGAGGCGGAGACCGAGGCGGAGCGGACCGCCCAGGAGGCCATGCAGGAGCGCCTCGGCCTGGAGCTGGCCCGCTACGACGCGGGCGAGACCGGCAGCGAGGTCAACGTGATCGCGAGCGGGCTGCACGAGATCCGGATGGTCTTCGACCTCATGCCGACCGACGGCGAGCAGGCCCGGGCGAACGTGGCCGCACGGCTCAACCGCTTCGCGTCCGCGCTGGACGGCTACAAGCGGACGCTGCGCGAGGCCGCCGCGGCGGGACGGGTCAGCTCGCGGGTGCAGCTCGTCGAGGTCGCCAAGCAGTGCGACGTCTGGGTCGACCCGGAGGGCGACAACTTCTTCCACGGGCTGGTCGAGCGGATCGACGCGGACGGCGCGCTCGGCGCGGAGCTGCGCAAGGGCGCCGCCGCCGCGACCGCCGCCACCGCCGAGTTCGGGCAGTTCCTGCGCACCGAGCTGGCGCCGGTGGGCCGGGAGAAGCAGGCCGCCGGGCGGGAGCGCTACGAGCTGGCCTCGCAGTACTTCCTCGGCGCGAAGGTCGATCTGGACGAGACGTACGCCTGGGGTTTCGCCGAGCTGGCCCGGCTGGAGGCCGAGATGCGCGCGGTGGCCGCGCGGATCGCCGGGCGCGGCGCCTCGGTCGACGACGCGGTACGCGCGCTCGACGCCGACCCGGCGCGGACGGTACGCGGCAAGGAGGCGTTCCGGGACTGGATGCAGGCGCTCGCCGACAGGGCGATCATCGAGCTGAACGGCACCCACTTCGACATCCCCGAGCAGGTGCGCCGGATCGAGTGCTGCCTCGCGCCGACGAGCGACGGCGCCATCTACTACACCGGCCCGAGCGAGGACTTCTCCCGGCCGGGACGGATGTGGTGGGCGGTGCCGCAGGGCATCACCGACTTCTCCACCTGGCGGGAGGTGACCACCGTCTACCACGAGGGCGTGCCGGGTCACCACCTCCAGGTCGCCCAGACCGCCGTCCGGGCCGACCTGCTCAACCGCTGGCAGCGGCTGCTGTGCTGGGTCTCCGGGCACGGCGAGGGCTGGGCGCTCTACTCCGAGCGGCTGATGGACGAGCTGGGCTACCTCGACGACCCGGGTGACCGGCTCGGCATGCTCGACGGGCAGGCGCTGCGCGCGGCCCGGGTCATCGTGGACATCGGCATGCACCTGGAGCTGGAGATCCCGAGGGACAACCCGTTCGGCTTCCACCCGGGCGAGCGGTGGACGCCGGAGCTGGGCTGGGAGTTCATGCGGGCGCACTGCCGGGTGCCGGACGAGAACCTGCGCTTCGAGCTGAACCGCTACCTGGGCTGGCCCGGTCAGGCCCCGTCGTACAAGGTGGGCGAGCGGATCTGGTTGCAGGCCCGCGAGGACGCGAAGGCCCGCAAGGGCGCCGACTTCGACCTCAAGGAGTTCCACCGCCAGGCGCTCGACCTGGGCTCGCTGGGGCTGGACCCGCTGCGCAAGGCGCTGGCCCGGCTCTGAACCGGGTGCGGGTGCCGGCGGGGAGTCCCGCCGGCACCCGCCGGGTCAGGCGCCGAGCGTCAGCCGCAACGTCGGCCGGCCGGTGAGCGTGTTGCTGGTGACGTACGCCAGGTCGATGACCGGGTCGGTGAACGTCACCGGGATGGGCAGCGTGACCGGCAGGCCGTCCGGGAACGGCAGGTCCGGCGTCAGCGTCAGCTTGATACCGGCGAGCTTGCCGACGAACCGGGTGCAGTAGAACGCGACGTCGTCGCGAACCGTGAGGCGGTCGGTCGCGTACCGCTGGGTGCGGCCCCTGGGACCGTCGGCGACCAGCAGGAAGTCGTCGGTCACCGCCTCCTTCATGCTGAACTTCAGCACCTTGAGCGCACCCTGCTCGGTCTGGAGGTCGGTGATCCCCTCGAACCGCAGCCCGGTCATGGTCACCTTGGAGCCGGTGAGCTTCGACGGCGTCTGGCCCACCTTCGGCAGGCTCGGGTCGGCGGCGATACGCGGCAGGGGCTTGCCGGGTTCCACTTTGCCGGGCTTCGCCGGGTCCACCTTGCCGGGCTTGCCCGGCGCCGGGCACTCGGTCGATCCGGGCCGGGTCGCCGGCTTGCTCGTCGGGGCCGCCGACCCGCTCGCGGTCGGTGTGGGCGACGGCGTCTCACTCTTCTTGCTGCTGCCCTTGAACAGGTCACCGATCCCCTCGAAGAAGTCGGTGATGATGTTGCCCTCCCGCGTCGGGCTCGCGCTCGGCGACGGGGTGGGCGTCGCCGTGGGCGCGCTCGCGCCGGGCGTCGGCGTGGCGGGCTTCGACGGGCAGGCGCTGGCGGCGGGCTTGCTCGGGGCGGCCTGCACCGCCCCCGGCTGTACGGCGAGGCCGGCGGTGGCGAGGCCGAGCACCACGAGGACGATGCCGAAGGCGCGCGGGTCCGCCGAACGCCCCGCCCACTCCGGCGGGCCGCCGTCGGATCCGGCCGCCTGCCCGTTCACCGACTGCCGAGGGACCGGCCGCTCCCCGCCCGGCCGCTCGGCAGTCGGCTGCTCGACGGCCGGCCGTACGCCGGCCGGCACCTCGACGGTCGGCCGCTCGTCCGCGGGCTGCGTGTCCACGGGCCGCGTGTCCACGGGCTGTGCGTCCGCGGCGGTGCCGGGCTCGGCGTCCACAGCGGTGCCGGGTTCGGCGTCCGCCTCGGCGTCGCGCTCGTCGGCGGCCGGACCGGCGGGACCGGCCGGAGGGGTCGGCACCCAGGCGAACGCGAGCGCGCTGCCCACGATGCCGAGCAGCAGACCGACGAAGAAGCCGCCGAGGTTGAGCCCGATCAGGGAGTAGACGGTCGTGATCGCCGCGACGATCGAGTAGAACAGCCGCTGCGGCGGGCTGAGCCAGAGCAGCACCCCGCAGGTCACGAGGATGCCCGGGATCAGCAGCGAGAGCAGACCGGTGGCGCCGCTGCTGAAGCTCAGGCCGTTGAGGGTCAACCGGGTGGAGGCGAGCATCTCCACCCCGGCCAGGATGATGAACAGGCCGCCCCAGAACGGCCGGCTCCGCTGCCAGCGGCGGAAGGTACGCCATGCCCGGGCCGCGGTGCCGAGCCGGGCGTGGGACGGGTCGACGGTTGTCACGTACTCCTCCTGGCGGAGCGGGGACGGGAACGATCGGGCGGGCCCGCGGTGGTCGGCCACCGCGGGCCGTGCTCAGCTCAGAAGCACTCCTTGCCCTTGGCGTCGTCGCCCACGTTGACCTTGAGCCGCAGCCCGACCAGGTTGAACGTCGAGGAAGTGGTGTAGCGGGACACCTGCTTCAGGTCACGGATGGTGACCCGGTCGGAGTTCTGGCCGAACGAGCCGCGCTGCGCCGTCGGGTTGAGGTCGCTGGCGTCGCGTCCGATCTTGATGTTGGTGAAGGTCGCGTTGCCCTCGAGCGAGTCCATCGCGATCACGAGGTCCTTGGCCCGGGCGGGGTCCTTGCCCTCACCGGCGTTGATGGTGAGCACCACCGGCAGGCCGGGCAGGTCGGCGCGGACGGACTGGCAGAGCTTGTACAGCTCGGCGCTGCTGATCTCGGCCATCGCGACCGGGCGGGTCGCGCCGGCCTTCCCGTCCTCGCCCTTCTCGCGGACGATGCCGCCGTACTGCTTGAAGCCCTCACCCTCCAGGCGGTCGGCGCCGATCTTGAACGTCTGCCCGGACACGGTGATGTCGGAGGCGATGGCGCCGGTCGACATGCCGAACAGGATGGCACCGGCGGCGGCCGTGGTGGGCACGATCATGGCGGCGAACCGCCGCCACCGGGTACGACCCTGGTTGTCGAGCCGATTCTGCACGGGGTTCCTCCTCGAACGAATGTGCGCGGCGGCCGGTGGGGAACCGGTGGCCCGCGCCGGGCCCGTCCTCTGTTACCGACGGGTAACGATCGAGCCTGATCGTGCACCCGATGCGGTGCAGCTCACAACCCCCTGATTACCCGGCGGTAACACCGGGGTGAGACAGAGAGGTGACCAGGCGTCACGAAATCCCCGCCCAGGCAGGGCGTGGAGGGCGAAATGTCGCGGCAAACCGGGCATAGATGACGGTGAGCGCGACGGAAAGTCACCGGACATCTCGCCGTTACAATCGAGTAACGAATGTAAAGTAGGTTCGCCCGCATGGGAGATCTTGACGACGGAGGGGTGGGCCGCGATGCGGCCCACCCCTCCGTCGTGCTTCCGGCGTACCGGTCAGCGGCGCTCCACCTCACCGGCACCCGAACGCTGGGCCGGCACCGACGGATCGTCGGACCGCCAGTTCGTCGACGCCGGCGGGATCTCGTCGTCGAGCGGGCCACCCACGGGCTCCTGGTCCACGCGGGTGGGCGTCGGGTCGGAGGTCGGCGCGTCCGCGCGGTGCCGGGCGCTGCCGTCACCCTTGGGCCGGGTCACCAGCCACACGCCCGCGATCAGGGCGATCAGGCCGAGCACGCCGGCGATGATCGGACCCCAGACACTGATCAGGCCGATCTTGAAACGGTTGTCCTTCACCGTCTCGACGCTGCGGCTGATCGTGGCGTCGTTGTAGTTGAAGTCCGCGTCCAGCAGCACGGTCGGGGCGCCGGTGTCCGGGCGCAGCTCCTTGTACTGCTGCTCGCGGACCTTGACGTAGGCGCCGGTCACCGGGTCGACCCAGAGCGTACGGGTGTTGCTGTAGACGACCTGGCCGCTGGTCGCGCCGGGCGCGAACTTGCCCAGCAGCGTCTTGACGCTGTCCTCCGGGGTGTTCAGCGGCTCGTTCTCGATCCGCTGCTCGAAGCGGTACGTCTCGACGCCCTTGATCTTCTCGGTGCCGGTGAACCGCGCCGGGGCCGTCTTCTTCAGGTCACGGTCGAACACCTGGTAGTCACGCTTGCCGGTGCCGAACGGGAACTTGTAGATCTGGCCGGAGTAGCGCACGTTGCCGACCGGGGTCTGCTGCGCGCCGGACTCGTTGAGCCACTGCTCGTCCCACGGCGCCGCCGCGCCGGAGATCCGGTACAGCGCCAGCTCGGTGCTGTACTGGCTGATCACGTCCTGGTTGTCGCCGCGCTTGACCGTCTGGAAGACGTTCCAGATGACCGCGTCGCCCTTCAGCTCCTTGGGCAAGCGGTCCTTCGTGTCCTCCGGCTGCGGGATGACCTCGACGCTGGACACGAGGTCGGCCTGCGGCACGTCGATGCTCACGCCGCCGGCTTCGGACTTGATCTGTAGGAACTTCGCGCCCTTCGCCTCCGCGACGGACGTCGTTGGTTCCAGGTCATAGGGCAGCTTGGTCACGGCGGGGGCCACGTAGAACGGCAGCCCGGCCGCGAAGACCAGCAACAAGACACCTAGCCCGAAGAGCGCGGCGCCCACGCGAAGCTTCACTCATCCTCCTGTAACCTGCCGCCCTACGGTCTGTCGTCCGGGGCACCCGATCCTTAGCATTGGCGGGAGGTTACTCCCCAGTCACCTGCAAAAGCGACCCCCTGGATGTCCAGATGTCCACAGCCACCACGCCAACAATCCCGGAGCCACCGGTAACGGGCCGTCTTCCCGCCCTCGACGCGCTGCGAGCGATAGGCGCGGTGGCGGTCGTCGGTCACCACGTCGGCTTCCAGACCGCCGTCACCATGAACACCACGTGGGGCGGCTGGTTGGCGCGCCTAGACGTGGGCGTGGCGATCTTCTTCGTGCTCTCCGGCTTCCTGCTGTTCCGCCCGTGGGCGCTCACCGTCGCCACCGGACGCCCACGGCCCCGCGCCAAGCGGTACTTCTGGCGCCGGGCGCTGCGGATCCTGCCCGCGTACTGGCTGGCGGTGGTGGTCTGTTTCGTCGTCCTGCCCGGCAACCACCCGGTGTCGGCCGGTGACTGGCTGCGCCACCTCACGCTCACCCAGATCTACGGCCCGGGCCAGCTCCGCCACGGGCTCAGCCAGACCTGGAGCCTCGCCACCGAGGTCGTCTTCTACCTGCTCCTGCCGCTGCTCGCGGTGCTCGCCGTGGGCCGGACCTGGCGTCCCGTCCGCACCGTCCTGCTCGCCTCCTCCGGCGCGCTGCTGACCGTCGCGTGGGTCGCCATGATGGGCGCCGGCTGGCTCGACGGCGCGCTGCACACCATGTGGTTCCCCTCGTACGGCGCCTGGTTCGGCGGTGGCATGGCGCTGGCCGCGGCGCACGTGGCCCTGCGTACCGACACCGCGCCGGCCGCCTTCCGCGTGCTCGACGACCTCGCCTCGGCGCCGCTCGCCTGCTGGGGTGCCGCGGTCGCGGTGATGGCGATCGCGACGACGCCGATCGCCGGCCCGCGCGACCTGACCAGCCCGACCGCCGTCGAGTTCGGCACCAAGATGGCGCTCTACCTCCTGATCGCCGTCCTGATCACGATCCCGGTGGCGTTCGGCGGCCCGACCCGGGCGAAGGAGGTCTTCAGCACCGGGTCGGCGCGGTGGATGGGCCACGTGTCGTACGGGCTGTTCCTGTGGCACCCGCTGGTCATCGAGCTGATCTACCTGCTCGAGGACCGGCCGCTGTTCACCGGCGAGTTCGTCAACGTCTTCGCCCTGACCATGGTCTTCGGACTGATGTACGCCGCGGCCAGCTACTACGGCGTCGAGCGCCCTCTCCAGACGCTCGGCACGCAGAGCCGCCGCCGGCCGACCGGGCGCGGACCGGCGGCGGGGGCACCGGCCGTCCCGGCCACCACGCCGGGCGCCCCGGCCACCACGCCGGACGTCGCGGCACCCGCCTAGCGGTCACCAGCCGAACACCGAGCGTCATCCGACGACGCCCGGCGGCTCAACGCCGCCGCTCGGGGCATTGCCGGGCGCAGGCCCAGCCCTTAATGTGACGCGCACCGCTAAATTACTTGAGAGTAGGGTTCGCGTGGAGCGTCGCTTCGGCATGCCCGGACACGTGCTGTTCCTCAACTGGCGAGACACTCGCAACCCCGAGGGCGGCGGTTCCGAGGTGTACGTGGAACGGATCGCCGCCGAGCTGGTGGCGCGCGGATTCCGCGCCACCCTGTTCTGTGCCGCGCACCGTGAGGCTCCCGCCGACGAGGTCAACGACGAGGGCATCCGGTTCGTCCGTCGCGGCGGCCGGCACACCGTCTACCTCTGGGCCGCGCTCTGCTACCTGGCCGGGGCGTTCGGCCTCGGCCCGCTCGCCGCGCGCCGGGGCGGCCGGCCGGACATCCTCGTCGACGTCTGCAACGGCCTGCCGTTCCTCTCCCCGCTCTGGGCCCGGCGTCCGGTGGTCAAGCTGATCCACCACGTGCACCGCGAGCAGTGGCCGGTGGTCCTGCCGCAGTGGGCCGCCCGGTTCGGCTGGTGGGTCGAGTCGTCGCTGGCGGTACGTGTCTACCGGCGCTGCCGGTACGTCACCGTGTCCGAGGCGACCCGGCGCGAACTCGCCACCCTCGGCGTACCACCGGAGCAGGTCTCGGTGGTCTACAACGGCACGCCGGAGCTGCCCCGCACCGACGCCGGGCGCGCACCGTTCCCGCTGCTCGTGACGCTGAACCGGCTGGTGCCGCACAAGCGGGTGGAGGTGGCGCTGCGGGCGGTCGCGGCGCTCGCCGACGAGCTGCCCCAGCTCCGGCTGGTGGTGGCCGGTCAGGGCTGGTGGGAGTCGCACCTGCGCGAGGTCGCCGACGAGCTGGACATCACCGACCGGGTCGACTTCCGGGGCTTCGTGACGGAGGAGGAGAAGGCCGCGCTGCTCGCCTCGGCCTGGGTCGCCCTGACGCCGTCGCTCAAGGAGGGCTGGGGGCTGACGATCGTGGAGGCCGGCGCGGCGGGCACGCCGACAGTGGCGTTCCGGGAGGCGGGCGGCGTCGCGGAGGCGGTGGTCGACGGGCGCACCGGCCTGCTGGCCGACGACATCGACGACTACCTGGCGAAGGTGCGCGCGCTGCTGCACGACGACGAGATGCGTCAGGAGATGGGCGCTCAGGCCCGGCGGCACGCGGCGAACTTCACCTGGCCGGTGGCGGGGGAACGCTTCGCGACCCTGCTGGAGACCGCGGACTCGCCCCGCCGGGTGCAGCGGCGGGGCGACCCGTCCTACCTGTTGCCGTAGACCTCGGGGGCGTACGGGTCCTGCTTCCCGGCCCGCTTGGCCGCCTCCGAGGCGTTACGCGCCTCGGTTGCGGCCTCCTCCGCCGTGGCGGTCGCGGCGGCGGAGAGCCCGCCGAGGGCCAGGACCCCGAGCAACGCCGCCACCAGGCCGGACACGACAAGGGTTAGAGCTCTACGCATGCCATTCCTCCAGTGGTGAGACGTGCGAGCGGACGTTACCACGCAGTAGCTCGCCGGCGTAGGGTCGAAAAGGCGGCAGCCATGACCACCAGAACGGCAGTTCCGCACGCGAGCACGACAAGCCAGCGACCGGATCCGGCCCGCTGCGGCGAGCCCGACGCGGCCGGGTTCCGGTAGAGGCTCAGCGACTCCCCCTCGTACCGGAGGTCGAGACCGGCCAGGACGGCCGGATCCACTGTGCTCGGCGTACCGTGCTGCACCACCACCCAGCGCACGCCGGTGGCCGAGACCGGCCGTCCCTCGGCGAGCACCCGGCGTACCTCGCGCAGGCGCGGATTCTCGCCCGCCACCGCGACGTCGTCGACCACGAGCGTGTCGTCGGTGAGCACGGTTCCCGGCAGGTAGCGGGGCGCCGGGTCCAGCACCACCCGGCCCGGGTTCCACGGATAGGCCCGGTAGGTGGTCAGCGGCAGGGCGAGGATCTCACCCGGGTCGTCGGGCAGCCGCTCGGCGACCGCCTGCCAGTCCGCCGGGTAGCGCACCGGGCTGATCCGGCCGGCCCCGCCGAACGCCAGGTCCGGCATCGCGGCCAACGGCAGGAGCAGCAGCCCGGCCAGCACGATCCCGCCGACCTCCCGGTCGATCCGGGCCACCAGCCGCTCGGCGCCGAGCGCCGCGCACACCACCAGCACGAGGGCGTACGGCGCGAGGAACTTCTGCCCGTCGCGGAGCAGTCCCGCGCCCGGCACGTGCGCCACCGCCCAGCTCAGCGCCGTGTTCCCGCCGGGCAGCACGGCGAGGGCGGCCAGCAGGTACGCGCCGCCGGCCAGCACGCCCAGCCGTACCGCCGCGCCCGCCGGCAGCCGGCGCCGCAGCAGGCCGGCGCCGACCACGGCCAGGACCACGAGCACCAGGGTCGCCAGCGGGGCCGGCGTGCCGGACCGGCTGGACGGGGTGGCCTGCACGTTCCAGATGCCGCCGGTGCCCGCGAGCGCCACCAGCGGGCCGGCCCAGTTCTCGGCGCGCGCCGCGAACGCCGCCACACCCGCCGGGTCGGACGTGCCGCCCGCGCCGGTCACCAGGGCCGCCACGATCCACGGTGCGTTGAGCAGCGCGACACCGCCCACCGCGACCGCGGACAGCCGGAGCCGGGCCCGATCCGCCGCCAGCACCAGCACCGTCGCCAGGGCGATCAGGCCGCCGGTCGGGGTGATCGCGGCGGGCGCGGCGAGCAGCACCACCCGGGCGAGCGCGCCGTCGCGGCCCGCCCGCAGGTCCAGCGCCGCCCGCACCAGCCAGGGCAGTGCGGCGTACGCCAGCAGCAGCCCCCACTGCCCGATCAGCAGCCGCTCGGCCAGGTACGGCGTCCACGCGTACGCCACGGCGGCGACGAGTTGCACCGCACGCCGCTCGGTCGGCACCAGCCGTCCGGCGCCCACGGCGGCGAACAGGACCGCACCGGCCAGCGCCACCCGCTGCACCACCCAGCCCGGCACGAGCTGGGTCACCAGCGAGACCAGCGCGTCCATCGGCACCGCCCGGGGCAGGCTCTGCGCCGGGGCCACCAGATCCCAGCTCAGCGGCTGCCGGGGGACGAACACCATGTCGTACCGCAGCGCGTAGCCCGGCGCCGCGAGCGGGGCCAGGATCAACGCGGTGACGACGACCGCCACGAGGTACAGCGGCAGCGCCTCCCGCCACCGCCGGACCGCGGGGCCGCCGCCCTCGGCGGGACGTCCGGTCATTACGGCTTCGGCACCGCCCGGCCGATGGTGATCAGGTTGGTGCACAACCTGACTCCGGGCGTGTTCACGGTCAGCTCGACGGCGGACCCGGCACCCTCCACCATGAAGAACACGTCGTTCAGCCCGCTCTTGAGCGTGATCTCGCGGGTGGCGTCGCCGAGCTTGAACACCGCCGTCGAGTCACCGGAGCTGACGTAGCCGAAGTGCACCACGTACGGCCACTCGACCAGGTAGCCGTCCATCGGGATCCGGGTGGTCCGGCCACCCTCGGCCAGGTGCCCGCAGCCCTCCACGGTGCCGGGCGCGACCTTGCGTCCCTCGACCACCACCGGACGGATCCGGCCGTTCTCGTCGAACGTCGACGGCTTCTCGCTCATCGTCACGAACGTCGGCCGGCGCTCCGCCGGACGGAAGAAGTGGGACTGGAGGTTGTCCGGCCAGAAGTATCCGGCCACCACCCGGTCCGGCACGATCGTGTCGAAGAAGACGGTGCCCGGCGGAGCGGCGGCCAGCTCGGCCTGCGTGGTGGCCAGGTAGTCCCGCCCGTGCTTGGTGCTCCAGTTGTCGCCGAACCGCGCGGTGCTCCACAGCGTGCCCACGCCGATGGTCGCCAGCAGCACCACCATCGAGACCAGGCCGACGGCGAAGGCGCCCGGCTCCCGCAGCACAGTCGGCAGCGGCCACGCGGACACGTCGTCCTCGTCGTTGTCCTTCATCCCGAGCAGCGCCACCCCGACGCAGATCGCGGCCACCAGCACCACGTCCGCGACGTACCGGGGGACGACGCCGACCAGCGGCCCGAGCGGCCCGCCGAGCCGGGTCACCGCGAACAGCGCCGCGACCAGGCCGAGGTAGCAGGCGAGCAGCAGCCAGGCCCGCCCGGCGGACGGCCGCCGCCGCACGGTGACCACGATCAGCGCCGCGAGCACCGCCCAGGACAGCCACTTCGCGATGTCGTACGGGTCGGACAGCGGCGGCCCGTCACCGGCGTACGTCCAGCGCCACGGCCCGCCCAGCAGGCCCGGCACCACCGTGTCGCCGATCAGGTCGCCGAGGAAGGAGAAGACCTGCCCGACCGAGGTGGGCTCGTCCAGTCCCCGGGCCGGGCGGGTCAGGTAGTACGCCAGGTACGCCCCGGACAGCACGGTGAGCATCAGCCACGCCGGCCAGAACCGCACGACGGTGCTCACCAGGCTGCGCCACGCACGGCCCTTGGTGAACAGGAACGCGGTCAGCAGGAACAGCAGCGGCACGATGAGCAGCGCCTTGGTGTCGAAGAGCAGGCCGAACACCAGCCAGAACGCGACCAGGACGAGGTGCCGCCTACGGCCGGTGCGCACGTACCGGACCTGGGCCGCCACCGCGAGGACCAGGGCGAGTTGCGGCGGCAGAACGAGCAGCCCGACCAGCCACAGCGACGACACCTCGAGCGTCAGCGGGCTGAACAGGAACAGGCTCAGCGGGACCAGCAGCCCCCAGCCGGGCCGCAGCAGATCACGGAGCAGCCGGTAGAGGGCGATCCCCACCGCCGCCTGCCCGGCCGCCAGCAGCAGGATCCACGGCCAGCCGGCGAAACCGGCCGCCCGGACCATCAGCCACGCGACCGCCAGCCCGGCCGGCATGAGGTGGTTGTTGAACGTGCCCAGCAGGTAGTCCGGGTCCAGCCGGGTGTCGAGCACCTGCGCGGCGATGACGAACTCGTCCTGCGAGAACCAGCCACGGGCGGCCAGCCCGGCGCGCGACGCGACGGACACGACGATGAGGGCGATCGCGACCGCGCGGACGCGGTCGGCGGCAATCCAGCGACCGATCGGTCCGGGTCCGTCGTCCTCCGCGCCGACGGCTGCCGGATGCGTCTCGGCCGCTGCTTGTGGCATTGACATGGTCGGCAGCCTGCCACACGCTTACACGCCGTGGGGACGGCCGTTCTCCTGATAACGCCCTGCCGCGCCCCCAGGTCGCCACTGCGCGTCCGGTCCGGATAACGTCGCGCGACACGCGTCATGTTGCAGGTGCGCGTACGGCCGGCGGAGACGGGAGCCGAAAATGCGTGCGGACGGGACGACAACGTCGCCGACGGGGACGGACACCCCCGCCCGGGAGACCGGCCGTGCCCGGCAGACGGCGCGACGGTTCCGGCACCTGACGATCTGCCTCGCGCTCACCGCCCTCGCCTTCCAGCAGGCGCCCGGGCAGGTCGTACCGGACACGAAGGTCGACCTGAACGTCAATCCGGCGGGGTGGCTGCTGCGCTCGCTGCACCTGTGGGATCCCACCGGCACGTTCGGCCAGCTCCAGAACCAGGCGTACGGATATCTCTGGCCGATGGGCCCGTTCTTCCTGCTCGGGACGGAACTGGGCATCGCGCCGTGGATCGTCCAGCGGCTCTGGTGGGCGCTGCTGTTCTGCGTCGCGTACCTCGGTGTGGTGCGGCTGGCGGGCCGGCTCGGCATCGGCAGCCCCGCCGGCCGGATGATCGCCGGTGTCGCGTTCGCGCTGTCCCCGCGCATCCTGACCCAGCTCGGCTGGTCGTCGGTGGAGTCCTGGCCCAGCGCCGTCGCGCCGTGGGTGCTCATCCCGCTCGTGGGACTCGCCCGGGGCGCCCGGCTGCGCCGCGCGGTCGCCGGGTCGGCGGTCGCCGTCGCCTGCGCGGGCGGCGTCAACGCCACAGCCGTCGCCGCCGTGGTGCCGCTCGCCCTGCTCTGGCTCGCCACGCTCCGGCCGTTGCGCCGCCGCGTCACCGCCCTCGCGGCCTGGTGCGGCGCGGTCGCCCTGGCCACCGCGTGGTGGCTGATCCCGCTGCTGGTCCTCGGCCGGTACAGCCCGCCGTTCCTGGACTACATCGAGACCGCCCGCAACACCACCAGCGTCACCGACGCGGTGACGACGCTGCGCGGCGCCTCCTACTGGGTCGCGTACCTGGCGTCCCCGTTCGGCGCGAACATCCCGGCCGGCGCCCGGCTGGCCAACGACACGCTGCTCGTGATGGCCACCCTGGCGGTGGCCGCGCTCGGGGTGCTCGGCCTGTCCCGGCGCGGGATGCCGCACCGCCGGTTCCTCATCACCGGTCTGCTGCTCGGCGTCGCGCTCGTCGGTCTCGGGCACACCGGCGACCTGCCGAACATCCTCGCCGGGCCGCAGCAGCAGTTCCTCGACGGCATCGGCGCCCCGCTGCGCAACGTGCACAAGTTCGACGTGCTGCTGCGCCTGCCGCTGGCGCTCGGCCTGGCGCACCTGGTCAGCCTCGCCGTACGCGCGGCCCGGACCGCGCCCGAGCAGCGCCGTGGCCGCGCCACGGCCCGGGCCTGGCTCACCGCCGGCACCGCGATGGTCGCGGTCGCAGGCGTCGCCTCACCGGCGCTCGCCGGTGGCCTGGCCACGCCGGGCGCGGTGAAGGACGTGCCGGGCTACTGGCACGAGGCCACCGACTGGCTGGACGCGAACACCGGACGCGGGCGCGTGCTCGTCGTCCCCGGCGCGCGCTTCCCCGTGTACGACTGGGGCAGCACCACCGACGAGATCGCCCAGCCGCTGCTGGACAGCCGGTGGGCGGTCCGCAACGCCATCCCGTTCACCCCGCCCGCCACGATCCGGCTGCTGGACGCGATCGAGTCGACGCTCGCCACCGGCGCCGGTTCGGCGGGCCTGGCCGACCTGCTCGCCCGCTCCGGGATCAGCCACGTCCTGTTCCGCGCCGACCTCGACCACGGCCGCTCGGACACGGCCCGCCCCGCGGTCGTCCGGCAGGCGCTGGAACGCTCGCCCGGCCTGACCCGCGTGGTGTCCTTCGGCCCGGTGCGCGGCGGCTCCGACGCCCCTGACGAGTTCCGCGACCAGGGCCTGGACGTGCCCGGGCGGGCGCTTGAGGTGTACCGGGTGGACCGCGCCGTCCAGCCGGTGGTCGCGTACGACCGCGACGACGTGACCACCGTCGTCGGCGGTCCCGAGTCGCTGCTCGACCTGGCCGCCTCGGGCCAGCTCGGCGCCGCGCCCACGATCCTGGCCGGCGACGCGAAGGCCGGTGAGACCACCGGGCGGGTCGTGATGACCGACGGGCTGCGGAGGCGCGACGTCTCGTTCGGCCGGCTGCGCGACAACTCCTCCCAGACGCTCACCGCCGACGACACCTTCGCGGTGTCCGCGCCCGCGCACGACTACCTGCCCGACTGGGGGCCGGAGTGGTCGACCGTCGCGCGCTTCGAGGGCATCAGCGGGATCCGCGCCTCCACCGCCCGCTCCCAGATCGACGCGACCGGCGGCACCCGGCCCGAATACCAGCCGTACGCGGCGATGGACGGGAACACCGCCACATCCTGGCGGTCGGCGCCGCACTCACGCAGCGACAGGCAGTGGATCGAGGTGAACCTGGCGAACCCGACCCGGGTCACCCGGGTGGAGGTCTGGTTCGACCTGAAGGCCGACGCCCTGCCCACCACAGTCACCGTGACCGCCGGATACGAGAGCCGCACCGTCGAGCAGTTCGGTGACCACATGGTCTTCGAGCTGCCCGGCGTGCACGCCACACGCAAGGTCGAGGTATCAGTGGACGCCGCGTTCGACCTGCGCCCGTTCGGCGACAAGACGGTCGGCATCACCGAGATCAAGATCCCAGGTGTCCAGACCAGCCGGACCCTCCAGCTGCCCGCCGCCCCCGCCACCGACCAGCCCGCAGGCGTGGTCGTGTCGGCGGCCCCGTCCACGCCCGCCTGCTTCACCGTCGACGGCCGCCCCCGCTGCTCCACCGACGCGATCCGCGGCTCGGAGGACGCCTCCACCATCGACCGCACCTTCACACTGCCGGTGGCCGGGACGTACGACGCGAAGCTGTGGGCGCGGCCGACCCCCGGCCCGGAGCTGAACGCCGCTCTGGACAAGCTGGTCGCCGACGCCCAGCCGTTGCGCCTCGCGCCGCAGGTCACCGCGTCCTCGACGGCGGTGCCCGACCCGGCCGGCCGGCCCGGCGCGGTCCTCGACGGAAACCCCGCCACGAGCTGGTCACCGGCGCTCAACGACGAGGCGCCGATCCTGCGCCTCACCTGGCTCGAACCGCAGGTCATCAGCCGGATCCGGTTCACCGTCGAGGAGGGGACCGCCGCCACCCGGATCGGCAGCGTCCGCGTGGTCGGCAACGACGGGTTCCGCAGCAACCTGCTCACCAACGACGGCGTGCTCACGCTCGACCCGCCGATGCGGACCGACTCGATCACCATCCAGTTCCTCGACAAGCCGTCCGCCACCAGCACCGACCCGTACGGCCTGCGGCTGCCCGAGCCGCTGCCCATCGCTGTCGGCGAGGTGACGGTGCTGCCCCTCGGCACCACTGTCGCACCCCGCCCGGAGACGCCGCTGAAGCTGGCCTGCGGCTCCGGCCCGACGCTCCAGGTCGGCTCGTCCCGGATCACCACCACGCTCACCGGCACCGTCCGCGACCTGCTGGAGCTGCGCGAGATGCCAGTCACCGCCTGCGGCCGGACCACGCCCAAGCAGCTCGACCTGGGTAGCGGCGAGCACCGCCTCGTCACCACCGCGAGCACGCTCGCCACCGCCACCCGCGTCGCGCTGACGCCACGGACCGCGACGCCCGCCGCGGAGGCCACCGCCGGCGACATCGAGGTGGGTTCCTGGTCGGCCACCGAGCGGCGGGTACGGGTGTCCGAGCACTCCGTCGACCGGGTGCTCGCGGTGCGGGAGAACACCAACACCGGCTGGCAGGCGACCATCGGCGGCACGACGCTCACCCCGCTCGTGGTGGACGGCTGGCAGCAGGGCTGGATCCTGCCCGCCGGTGTCTCCGGGGACGTGGTGCTGCGCTTCACGCCGGACACCCCGTACCGGATGGGTCTGCTGCTCGGCGGCGTCCTGCTGGCGGTGGTGGTGCTGCTCGCGGTGCTGCCCGATCGCCGGCCCGCCGGGGATCGCGCGGTCGTCGTCGCACCGGCGGCCCGGCGACGGCTCACCCGCTCGCTGCCGCTGCTCGCAGTCGGCGCCGCCGCGCTCGTGCTCCACAGCGGTCTGCTCGGCGCCCTGCTGGTCGCAGCGGGCTTCATGCTCGCCGTACCCGGGCCGCGTCGCCTGCCGTGGACCAGTGACCCCCGGCGGGTCAGGAGGATCGCCCGGGCGGCCGAGACGTGGCTCCCCGGCGCGCTGGTGGCGCTGGCCGGGTGGGTCCATCTGGAATCGGGCGACCGGCACACCGACGTGCTGCCGCAACTCCTGACGGTCGCCGCCCTGGGCGCGCTCTGGCTCTCCACGACCGCCCGCCGGCGGCCCGTACGCCGGACCAGGCCCACCTCGGCGGCGGCCCCGGCCGTGCCGGCCCCCCGGACGCCGGAGCCGGCCACGCAGCCGACGCCCGTCCCCGCCCTCGCCGCCGCGGCCGTCGCCGCTCCCGCCGCCCTCGCCGGTCCAGGCACGGGTCCGGGCCGATGGCCGGACCTCGACGTCGAGCCGGGTCCGGACCGAGACGCGGACCGCGATACCGAGCCGGGCCCGAGCCTGGGGCCGGACCGCGACGAGCCGGCCACGGACCGGGACGCGGGCCGAGGGCCGGACGGCGAGGCCGAGCCGGATACGAACCTGGACGGTCGCGCCGAGCCCGACTCGGACGGGCGGCCGGCACCGGACGTCGCGCCGGGGCCGGAGGACGGCCCGGCGTCCCGCGTCTCGGAGATCACGTGAGCGAGGGCCGGCCGGGCCCGCAGCCGGCGGACGGCCGGAGGACCGGGCTGGGAGCGGCGGGCGTCGCCGTCACGCTCGCCGGTGTGCTGGTCAACGGCCTGGCCTACCTGGTGCCGGTACTCGCCGCCCGGAAGCTCGACGCGGACGACCTCGGCGCGCTCGCCACCGCCCTCGGCCTCGTGGCCATCGCCGGTGTGCCGGGGCTCGGCCTGCAACTCGCGGTCGCCGTGCACCACGCCCGGCACGGCCCGTCCGACACCCGGCGGCTCACCGTGCTGACCGCCGCCCTCTGCGCGGGGGCGCTGCTGGTGGCGACGCCGGTGCTCGTCGCCGCGCTGGACCTGCCGGCGGTGGTACCGGCGCTGCTGGCCGTCACCACGGCCTCGGTGGTGCTCTCGTCGCGCTCGCTCGGCGAACTGCAGGGCGGTCAGCGCTTCCTGCGGCTCGCCGCCGCGATGGCGCTGCTGGCCGCCGCGCGCTACGGCGGGGTGATCGTGGGGCTGCTGCTCGGCGCGGGCCTGACCGGCGCGCTCGCGATCGGTGCGCTCACCGCCGCGCTGGCGCCACCGGCGCTGGCCTGGCTCACCGGTACGCCCCGGCGTCCCTCGGCCGCCCCGCGCCTGACCGTCGCCCAGGTGACCGCCGGGTGCGGGGCGACGCTGGCGATGCTCGTCGTCTCCTACGCCGATCTGCTCCTGGCCCGGCAACTGCTGCCGCCGTCGGGTTCCGGGGCGTACTCGGTGGGGACCGTCCTGACCAAGGGCGCGCTCTGGGCGCCGCAGGTCGCCGCCGTCCTCGCCCTGCCACGCCTGGCCCGCGGGGACCGCCGCAGCCGCACGGTCGCGCTCGCGGTGACGGGTGCCTGCGGCCTGGTCCTGGTGGGCGCGTCGGCAGTCGCCGGCGGGCTGGCCTTCCGGCTCGTCGGCGGACCCGACTACACGGCGCTCGGCCGGTACGCGCCGCTGTTCGCCGCCGTCGGCGCGCTCTACGCGGTGACGTTCGTTCTGCTCAACGACCGTCTCGCCGGAGGCGTCAGGTGGCCGGCAGCACCGCTGTGGCTGGGCACCGGCGCGCTGGTGACCGTTGCCGCGATCGTGCGTCCGCGTACCGTCGGCGGTCTCGTCGTCGCGGCGCTCGCCACGGCCGTGGTCACGACACTGCTGATGGCCGTGCCGGCGACTCGGCGCCCAGCCAGTCACCCAGCAACAGGTGATCGATCGAGTCCACCCGGCCCAGCGACCGACCGGACGCGATCCGCTCCCGCAGCTCCGCCCGGGTGAACCAGCGCGCCTCCAGCAGCTCCACCCCGTCGACGCGGACCTGCTCGGAGGTGGCGACGGCCCGGAAACCCACCATCAGGCCAGCCGGGAACGGCCACGCCTGCGACCCCTGGTAGGTCACGTCGGTGACTGTCACCCCCGCCTCCTCCGCCAGCTCCCGGCGGACCGCGTCCTCCAGGCTCTCACCGACCTCGACGAAGCCGGCGAGCGTCGAATACGCCCCCTCGGCCGCGCCCGCGTGCCGGGCCAGCAAGCAGCGCCCCGGCGGGCCGGGTGCCTCGACGAGCACGATGACAGGCTGGCTCGATCCGGGGGAACAGCAGCCGCCCGCACTCCGCGTCCGCGCAGGTCCGGACGTGTCCGCCGCCACCGGCCACCGCCGCCGCGCCGCACGCGCCGCAGTATCGCTGCTGCCGGTGCCACAGCAGCAACCCCCGGGCGTACGCCTGGACGGCCGCCCCGGCCGGGTCGAGCCGGCCGGCCAGCGCCCGCAGGTCGGCCGCCCGCGTCGCGGCGGCCGCCTCCACAGCGGCCCGCTCGCCCAGCGCGGACAAATCGACGGCGAACACCGCGGCGTCCCCGTCGACCCCGAGGAAGACGGTCTCGCCCGCCGCGGCCCGGACGGTCGACGCCCGCTCACCGGTGAGCCGGACCGGGCCGTCCCCGTCGACCAGGCAGCGGTCCCGCCACAGCGGCAGCACGACGCTCGCCGGGTCGGTCAGCCGCTCGGCCAGCCAGTCCGCGTCGGCGCGCCGCGCCGCCGCCCGGTCCAGCCATCCGCCGCCGTACGCCGGCACCCGATCCTGTGTCCGCACCAGCTCACCGTGCCACGATCCGCACCGCGGCACCGCCCCGAAACGGGTGATCGGTGCGACACCGGCGGTCAACCGACACGACCGCCGGACCGGACACTCCCGGCGGGCCCGAGCGTTGGTTACCGTAGGTGTCTCCCGCGGGGGAAGCGGTCCCCGCGTGTACTTCCGATCGAGGTTGCAGTGACGATGTACGGCGAGAAGATGCCGGCTGCCGACGACCGTCCCACCATCAAGGTGGCGGCGGTGAGCTGGCCCGGCGTCGAGATGGAGCCGGTCGCCACACCACCCGGGGGCGGCGCGGCCAAGCCGACACGCTCGCGACGGGCCCGGCTGCTGCTGGCCGGAGGGATCGTCGCGGCCGTGCTCGCCGGCGGCGTCGGCCTGGGCGCCTACGCGTACGCCGGTGACGTGCCCCGCGGCACCACGGTGCTCGGCACCGAGCTGGGCGGGCGGAGCCGCGCGGAGGCGGCCCAGGCGCTCCGCGCCGAGCTGGAACGCCGGGCCGACAAGTTGGACGCCCCGCTCGCGGTCGCAGTCGGTGAGAACAAGGCCGAGCTGAAGCCGTCCGAGGTGGGGCTCGCCATCGACGTGGACGCGACGGTGGCGGCGGCTGCCGAGGCCGACGCGCACGCGGTGAGCCGGCTCGTCGGCTCCCGGGCGGTCGAGCCGGTGGTGACCGTCGACCAGGCCAAGCTTGGGGCGGCCCTGCGCAAGGTGATGGGCGCGCAGGGGCGTGAGATGACCATGCCGGCGATCATCTGGACCGGGACCACACCGAAGCCGGTCTACCCGAAGCCGGCGCTGACGATCGACACCGATGGCGCCACCTCGGTGGTGAAGGCCGGCTGGCTGGCCGCCGAGCCGGTCACCGTGCCGCTCGTCGAGAAGTGGCCGGCCACCACCCGCGAGGAGGTGGACCGGCTCGTCGCCGAGCTGGCCCGGCCCGCGGTGGCCGCACCGGTCACGCTCACCACCGACGGCGGCTCGGTCACCGTCCCGCCCGCCGCCATCGCCCGGTCGCTGCGCTTCTCCGCCGACGACGCCGGCACGCTCACCCCGAAGGTCGACGTCAAGCGGCTGCGTACCGCACTGGGGGACCGGCTGACGAAGCTCGAGGTCGAGCCGCGGGACGCCGGACTGACCATCAGCGGCGGCAAGCCGAAGGTGCTGCCCAGCAAGCCCGGACGCCAGGTCGACGCCGCCGCGCTCGGCCCGGCGCTGCTCGCGGTGCTGCCGAAGACCGAGGGCCGTACGGTGACCGCCGAGCTGAAGCCGGCCGCCCCCGAGCTGACCGAGGCGGAGCTGGCGAAGCTCGGCATCAAGGAGCGGGTGTCGACGTTCACCACCCAATTCACCGGCGGCCTCTCGTCGCCGCGCAGCCAGAACATCGTCCGTGCGGCGAAGGACGTGGACGGCGCGCTGGTGAAGCCGGGCGAGACGTTCTCGCTCAACGGGCACACCGGCGAACGCGGCTACGACCAGGGATACAAGGACGCGCCGACGATCGTTGGCGGAAAGCTGGTGCCGGGCGTCGGCGGCGGTGTCTCCCAGTTCACCACCACGCTGTTCAACGCCACCTACTACGCCGGGCTGGAGGACGTCGAGCACAAGCCGCACTCGTTCTACTTCAGCCGATACCCGGCGGTGATCGAGTCCACCATCTACTGGCCTCAGCTCGACTTCAAGTTCCGCAACAACACGCCGTACGGCGTCCTGATCGACACGTCGTACACGTCCAACTCGATCACCGTCTCGATCTGGAGCACCAAGATCTACGACAGCGTGAAGACCGAGTACGGCCCGCGCCGCAACATCACCCAGCCGAAGACGGTCTACCTGACGCCGGGTCCGACCTGCATCGCCGCCGCTGGCGCTGTCGGGTTCGCCCAGGACGCGTTCCGGGTCATCAAGAAGGACGGCAAGGTGTTCAAGCGGGAGAAGTTCAGCTGGCGCTACGACGCCGAGCCGCGGTTCATCTGCGCCCCGAAGCCGGGCGACGACTGATCCACGAGACGCAGAAAGGCCCCGCCGGACGTATCCGGCGGGGCCTTTCCCATGATTCTCACGGCCGTGCCGCGGCCAGCCCTTCGCGTACGCCGTCGGCGTCCCGGTCGGTGCCGTAGACGGGCGTGTCCGGCTGCTGCCGCCAGCTCTCGTCCAGGGTGCCCGCGTCGACCGGGTCGAAGCCCAGCTCGTCCACCAGCCCCATCACGATCCGCTTGGCGTCCGCGTCGTCACCGGCCACCGGCAGCGCGATCCGGCCCGCCGTACCCGCCGGCTTGCCCTCGTCCATCAGGTGCGCGGCCTGGATGTTGTTGAAGACCTTCACCACCCGGGCGCCCTTGAGGTGATCGGCGGTCCAGCGGCTGGAGCTGAGACTGCGGTCCAGCAGCTCGGGGATGTCCCCGTCCCGCTGGGGGTAGTAGTTGTCGGCGTCGACCACCAGCTTGCCGTCGAAGAGCGCCGCGGGGAGCTGCGGCACCGCCTTCAGCGGGATCGCGATGACCACCAGCTCGGCGCCCTGCACGGCCTCCTCCACCGACACCGCCCGGGCGCCGGTCTCGGCGGCGAGGTCGGTCAGGCTCTGCGGCCCGCGGGAGTTGGCCACCGCGACGTCGTGACCGAGTGAACGCAGACGACGGGTGAGGGTGCCCCCGATGTGCCCCGACCCGATGATTCCGATCTCCATGCCCACTCCTGTACCCCGTGCGGTCGGACCCGATCACGGTCCCGGCGTACGACACGTCACGTTTCGCGCCGCCCAGCCGGCGGGCGATCGTGCGTCGACGGTCCCGGCTCGACGGTACGAGACCGAGGCGGTCCGTCGTGGTGTTTTCCGGGGGGCAACGCAATTCAGGGCCACCCCGGTTGGGGGTGGCCCTGAATTGGAAGATTGTCCGGCGGTGTCCTACTCTCCCACACCCTCCCGAGTGCAGTACCATCGGCGCTGGAGGGCTTAGCTTCCGGGTTCGGAATGTGACCGGGCGTTTCCCCTCCGCCATGACCGCCGTAACTCTATGAACATGTCAACCAACCCAACAACATGGGTGGTGGTTTGTTCAGAGTTGCACAGTGGACGCGTAGCAGCTTAGTAGTCAAGTCCTCGGCCTATTAGTACCGGTCAACTGAACCCGTTACCGGGCTTACATTTCCGGCCTATCAACCCAGTCGTCTAGCTGGGGGCCTTACCCCACAAATGTGGGTGGGATACCTCATCTTGAAGCGAGCTTCCCGCTTAGATGCTTTCAGCGGTTATCCCTTCCGAACGTAGCTAACCAGCCGTGCCCCTGGCGGGACAACTGGCACACCAGAGGTTCGTCCGTCCCGGTCCTCTCGTACTAGGGACAGCCCTTCTCAAGTATCCTACGCGCACGGCGGATAGGGACCGAACTGTCTCACGACGTTCTAAACCCAGCTCGCGTACCGCTTTAATGGGCGAACAGCCCAACCCTTGGGACCTGCTACAGCCCCAGGATGCGACGAGCCGACATCGAGGTGCCAAACCATCCCGTCGATATGGACTCTTGGGGAAGATCAGCCTGTTATCCCCGGGGTACCTTTTATCCGTTGAGCGACACCGCTTCCACATGCCAGTGCCGGATCACTAGTCCCGACTTTCGTCCCTGCTCGACCTGTCAGTCTCACAGTCAAGCTCCCTTGTGCACTTGCACTCAACACCTGATTGCCAACCAGGCTGAGGGAACCTTTGGGCGCCTCCGTTACCCTTTAGGAGGCAACCGCCCCAGTTAAACTACCCACCAGACACTGTCCCTGAACCGGATAACGGTCCGAAGTTAGATACCCAAATCAACCAGAGTGGTATTTCAAGATTGCCTCCACCCATACTGGCGTATGGACTTCACCGGCTCCCACCTATCCTACACAAGCTAATTCAGATACCAATGTCAAGCTATAGTAAAGGTCCCGGGGTCTTTCCGTCCTGCCGCGCGTAACGAGCATCTTTACTCGTAATGCAATTTCGCCGGGCCTGTGGTTGAGACAGTGGGGAAGTCGTTACGCCATTCGTGCAGGTCGGAACTTACCCGACAAGGAATTTCGCTACCTTAGGATGGTTATAGTTACCACCGCCGTTTACTGGCGCTTAAGTTCTCCGCTTCGCTCGTGAGAGCTAACAGGTCCCCTTAACGTTCCAGCACCGGGCAGGCGTCAGTCCATATACATCGAATTACTTCTTCGCATGGACCTGTGTTTTTAGTAAACAGTCGCTTCCCCCTGCTCTCTGCGGCCATACAACGCTCCACCCGCGCGGGGCTTCACGTCTCCGGCCCCCCTTCTCCCTAAGTTACGGGGGCAATTTGCCGAGTTCCTTAACCACAGTTCGCCCGATCGCCTCGGTATTCTCTACCTGACCACCTGTGTCGGTTTGGGGTACGGGCCGCTAAGAACTCGCTAGAGGCTTTTCTCGGCAGCATAGGATCACTGACTTCACCTGAATCGGCTCGGCATCACGTCTCAGCCTATATGCGCCGCGGATTTGCCTACGGCACGGCCTACACGCTTACCCCGGCACAACCACCGGCCGGGCTCAGCTACCTTCCTGCGTCACCCCATCGCTTGACTACTACCCGCCAGGTTCCCACGCTCCCCACCATTGGTCCGAAGACCGCCGGCAGTTCGGGTGGTTAGCACAACGAGGTTCGTCAGGGTCGCTCTTTCGCGGGTACGGGAATATCAACCCGTTGTCCATCGACTACGCCTCTCGGCCTCGCCTTAGGTCCCGACTCACCCAGGGCGGATTAGCCTGGCCCTGGAACCCTTGGTCATCCGGCGGAAGGGTTTCTCACCCTTCTTTCGCTACTCATGCCTGCATTCTCACTCGTGCCGCGTCCACAACTGGGTCACCCCGCTGCTTCACCCCCGGCACGACGCTCCCCTACCCATCCACACACCTGCATACCCCATCAAGGAGGCACGAAGTTAAAATGTGAATGCCACAGCTTCGGCGGTGTGCTTGAGCCCCGCTACATTGTCGGCGCGGAACCACTTGACCAGTGAGCTATTACGCACTCTTTAAAGGGTGGCTGCTTCTAAGCCAACCTCCTGGTTGTCTATGCGACCCCACATCCTTTTCCACTTAGCACACGCTTAGGGGCCTTAGCTGGTGATCTGGGCTGTTTCCCTCTCGACTACGAAGCTTATCCCCCGCAGTCTCACTGCCGCGCTCTCACTTACCGGCATTCGGAGTTTGGCTGATTTCGGTAAGCTTGTGGGCCCCCTAGACCATCCAGTGCTCTACCTCCGGCAAGAAACACGCGACGCTGCACCTAAATGCATTTCGGGGAGAACCAGCTATCACGGAGTTTGATTGGCCTTTCACCCCTAACCACAGGTCATCCCCCAACTTTTCAACGTTGGTGGGTTCGGCCCTCCACGCGGTCTTACCCGCGCTTCAGCCTGCCCATGGCTAGATCACTCCGCTTCGGGTCTAGAGCATGCGACTAAAAACGCCCTATTCAGACTCGCTTTCGCTACGGCTCCCCCACACGGGTTAACCTCGCCACATGCCACTAACTCGCAGGCTCATTCTTCAAAAGGCACGCCGTCACCCCGCAAGGCTCCGACGGATTGTAGGCGAACGGTTTCAGGTACTATTTCACTCCCCTCCCGGGGTACTTTTCACCATTCCCTCACGGTACTTGTCCGCTATCGGTCACCAGGAAGTATTTAGGCTTACCAGGTGGTCCTGGCAGATTCACGGCAGATTTCAGGAGTCCGCCGCTACTCGGGAACACCCACAGAAGACCAGCAGCTTTCACCTACCGGACTATCACCGTCTACGGTCAGCCATTCCAGACTGTTCGACTAGCCACTGGCTTTGTAACTTCTCCAACAGATGTCAGTCTGTTGAGCAGGGTCCCACAACCCCGACCACGCAACCCCTGACAGGTATCACACGCCGCCGGTTTAGCCTCAATCCGCTTTCGCTCGCCACTACTCACGGAATCACTATTTGTTTTCTCTTCCTACGGGTACTGAGATGTTTCACTTCCCCGCGTTCCCCCCACACACCCTATGTGTTCAGGTGCGGGTGAC